>NZ_JBHIOZ010000010.1:0-1927 GCF_042195805.1 Bartonella sp. AP57NXGY
CCGATGGTACACGTAATTTTCCAAAAGCTATGAAAAAAATAGAAAATGAACTCCAAAAAGTCGGAGCACGAGAAAAAAGTCAACGGAAATGCCGTTTTATATCCGTCATTTGCATTGCATGGCCTGATGCTCATGCAGATTACTTCCGTGGATGCGTTGAAGGAACGTTCATTTGGCCTCCACGGGGAGATAAAGGCTTTGGTTTTGATCCTATTTTTTTACCCGATGGATATGAAAATACCTTTGGAGAAATGTCAACAGAGCAAAAACACAACTGGAAACGTAATGATCTTCCCCCTCTTTCACATCGCGCACGTGCTTTCAAACTTTTGGCAGAAAACCTTTTAGCATTCTCATGAATGAACCTTTTGGCATTTACATTCATTGGCCCTTTTGTGTAGCTAAATGTCCTTATTGTGACTTTAATTCGCATGTTCGCATCCATGGTGTTGATCAACCACGTTTTGTCACCGCCTTTAAGCGCGAAATAGAAACGCAATACCACAAAATAGGCCCACGCCATATTACAAGTATTTTTATTGGTGGAGGAACCCCTTCCCTTATGGAGCCGCAAACTGTCGATGCCCTATTGCAAGCACTTGCAAAAAAATGGGTAGTCGATGATAAAGTTGAAATTACATTAGAAGCTAATCCATCCAGTGTGGAAGCAGAGCGCTTTCGTGGATACCGTGCGGCAGGTGTTAATCGCTTATCTCTAGGGATACAAGCGCTCAATGATAAAGCATTGCGCAAACTTGGCCGACTCCATAATGTGGAACAAGCTCTTTGTGCCATTGCTTTAGCACGGCAAATTTTTCCACGTTTATCCTTTGATCTCATTTATGCCCGCCCCGAACAAACCCTTGAACAATGGAAATCTGAACTTGTACAAGCAATTGATTTAGCAGCGGACCATCTTTCTCTTTATCAATTGACGATCGAAGAAGGAACCGCCTTTAAACGGCTTCATGATGCAGGAAGACTTATCCTTCCCCCATCAGAGCTAGCAGCAGATCTGTATCATCTTACTCAAGAAATAACGGCACTACATGGACTTCCTGCCTATGAAATCTCAAACCATGCAATGCCCGGTGCCGAATCAGCACACAATCTTCTTTATTGGCGTTATCACCAATATGCAGGCTTTGGTCCAGGAGCACATGGACGTTTCATTGAGCACGCATCGAATCATTCCTCTTTCTGTTCAAAAACATTGTCATCACACCTTGAAAACCGCGAACGTTATGTCACAATAAATGAAAAGCATCCCGAACAGTGGCTTAATTTGGTAGAAACAACAGGACATGGCTGTATTGAAACGGAACATTTAACCACTGAACAACAGGCAAATGAAATGCTCCTTATGGGATTACGCCTTTGCGAAGGCTTAGAACTTATACGCTATGAAACCTTAAGCCCTAAACGTATCCCAATGGAAAAACTGATCGATTTACAACACCAAGAATTGATAGAAATGGTGGATAACCAACGCTTAAAAGCAACAACCAAAGGACGTATTGTTCTTGATCACATCATCAGCCAACTCGCAAACTAAAGTTTTTATAACAACATACTTATTTTAATCATAATTATCATTTTTCACAGCAAAGGTGAGATTAGAATATCGTGAGATTCTCTCATTTCAAAACTATTTATAGCAAGTTAGTTATCGCCATTTGCTTACACCTTAAAAATAGAGAAGCATGTGGATAAAAACCATAAAAAAGGAGTAAAAAGGCCTCTTATGAACACTCTTAAGTGCTAAAAGCTATTGCAATATTTTGAGCTAGAAAGTGTATGGTGCTCTAACTTTATTTTTCATAAACATAAAGATGGGGAGGCATTATAGATTTTATATTACAACATTCATAAGCACCGTAGTAGCACAAATGTGACAAACATTGAGAAAATTTCTTTAAAACAAGTA
>NZ_JBHIOZ010000010.1:2027-6752 GCF_042195805.1 Bartonella sp. AP57NXGY
CCCTCAATGAGGTTATGTTTGTATGTCTGTTTCAGAGATTATAAAAAATAGATATACACAATGCTTTTATCCTATTCTGGCATGTAAAAGCTGTTATCGCAAAAAATACTGAACCAATATTTATTTGAGATACGCAGCCGTATGATCGGTATTAATTTATAGGTAACAGCAACATCATGAGTTTTACTAAACAAATAATGCACTCAAATGACAAATATACTAAATATGAATCGGTATTGCTTTGTTAGCGAGTGAAACGATGTTAATCTCATATGATCTTACTTGTATGCGTATATGCTTATAAGTGTCTATACGCGTCCTTTAAAGTTATTTAATTAAAAAATTGAGAATAATACTAGGACAATCCTTGGCTAAAGAAGTCAACGTGATGCTACAAAAGAATTTCTGTGTACCTTTATCATAACCAATATTAAAGCTGATTAAATAACCTCACCTTCTATCTCGTAATGATATTGCAACGGAAGTTCTTGGGGACAAAAAAAGCAGAGCAAAATATATGAAATAAAATAAACTTAAAGCGCTTTTCCTATAGTCTTTATTCTAAGAGAGTCTAATTGGAACAAGAAGTGCCTTTTGTGAGAGCTCAGAAACCATATTAAAACATGAGCTGTGAATGAGCGCATTTATGTTGTACGAACTTTTTACAATAGCAGCATGTTTTTGTGTGTCTTCATGGCTTCAACCTGTCACTACACAATGATGATATAATATTCATTGTTTTCCATATATGATTGCACCGCCTTTCTACACCTTAAAGAACGAATATTTTCAATCCAATATGGTCTAAACAGTTCTGCTTCTTCAAGCAGGTCTCTTTTGGCTTTTCAATTATGTAATTCACTTAACTTAAAGACTCTACAGGCAAGAATCCCAACTTAAGAATATTCATTACTTACTCTAAAAACACTTAATATATTAAGTTTTACGAGTCTCGTATCACCACACCATAAATGGCAATATCTTATGGCACAACAAGATAAAGGTATTTTTGAACCAGCAACCTTTTCTTTATGCAAAAAATTCAATAATAAAACGCTCATAAATAGTAGTAAGTGTTTCCATTGCATCAAGGGCTACACACTCATCTACCATATGCATCGTTTGCCCTGGTAAGCCAAATTCAACCACTGGGCAATAATCCTTAATAAATCGCGCATCTGAAGTACCACCAGAAGTGGAACATTCTGGTATATTCCCTGTTACACTTTTAATAGCATTGGATAAAGTTTGAATGAGTTTATCATTTTTGGTCAAAAAAACATCTCCTAAACTTGGAATCCATTCAAGCTGATAAGAGGGATATTGATCACCATTGTTTTTTGATTGCACCAAAGCAAGACGCTTTTCAATTTCCTTCATCAGTGTTTCTTTTGTCCAAAGATCATTGTAGCGTATATTAAAATGAACTGTTGTCTGCGCTGGGATAACATTGACCGCTAAATTACCGGTATCGATGCTTGTTAGCTCTAAATTACTGGGTTGAAAATTTTCTGTCCCTTTATCTAAGACGATTTGTGTCAATGCTTGAATAAGCTTACTTGCCAAAGGCAAGGGATTGGCAGCCCTCTCTGGAAAAGCAACATGACCTTGACGACCCTTCACGGTAATGACACCAGAAATCGATCCGCGGCGACCAATTTTGATAATATCACCAACAGTCTTTACGCTTGTTGGTTCTCCCACAAGAGCCGCAGTCCATTTTTCGCCTTTTTTTTCTGCCCATTTGAGAAGTTTTACCGTACCATTAACAGCAGGCCCCTCTTCGTCACCAGTAATTAAAAGGCTTACCCTTCCTTTAATGGGTCGTTTCTCAAGAACTCGCGCTAGAGCCGCAATAAAACAAGCGATACCACCCTTCATATCAACAGCACCCCGCCCATATAATTTCCCCTGATCTATAACAGCTTCAAAAGGTGGGTAAGTCCAATCTTCCAATGCACCTGGCGGTACGACATCCGTATGACCCGCAAACATAAGATGGGGTCCTTCACTCCCCATTTTTGCATAAAGATTTTCAACATTATCTGTATTTTTATCCGTAAAAACAGGGCGATCGACGTGAAATCCCATTTTTTTCAAAAATTGTTCCAAAGTTGATAAAGCCCCTGCTTCATGAGGTGTAACAGAAGGACAACGAATAAGTGCCTGTAATAGCTGAAGTGGATCTGTAAGAACAGACATAAAAAACCTTCCCATTTTTTATAAGTCATCGGAACTTAGGGTTATTACGCTGAATTACAAAAAAGATAAAGCAAAACATTGAAGACACTCAGCAAACCAAGCAGGGGAGAACAATCGTGCTGAGAGCTTCAATGGCTTCCTCATTATACATGAGCAAGCACACACTCAACAAAACACTCAACAAAAAGTTCCGTTAAATATTGCCTTCATTTGAAAGTTTTTTACGCCTCTAAATTATATGAATCAAAATTAATTGCATGCAGTCTAGGAGCATTTTCTTTCAACCAAGCACGATATGTTTTACTATCAGGACATAGCTCTTCACAAAGAGCCCAAAATCTTGGCCCATGATTCATTTCAACAAGATGAGCAACTTCATGGGCAACAACATACTCAACAACTTCTTTTGGTGCCATAATAAGGCGCCAAGAAAAAGAAAGACGCTTATCGATTGAACAAGAGCCCCAACGACTTCTCGTATCTTTATAACAAATGGATTTGACTTTACGCTCTACCTGATGAGCATAATGTGCCACCAAAGGCGTTATAATAAGCGCCGCTTGTTTTTTCAAAACGTCAGCAATGCGTCTTGGGAGATATTCTAATTGACCATAAACAATAATTTCAGGCCCTTGCTCCGCATCTGCTGTAATGATTTCTGTTACCCCACGTCCCTCTCTATGCTTTATGGTATGAGAAACACCCAATAAGGGAATTGTCGCCCCCTCTTTGAGATAAGCATTTTTATGAGAGATTTGTACATGAGCAAGACGTGCCTCAATCCAAGATCGATGCTTTTCAATAAAATTTTCAACCGCATAGAGATTTATTGCTGGTGGTGTTGTTACACAAATCTCCTGACTTCTGGCATCAATACGTAAGGTAAGACGGCGCGCATACTTATTTTCCCGCACCCGTACAGGTACAGAGCGCTCAGAAAAAATAAAATGCTGTTTAGAAATGCTCATATATTTTTATCTTCATCAATAAATGTACCCCTTACTTTGCATTAATCTGATTAATAAAAGATCTCAATACTGTTTCAAGGCAATCTAAATCTTGTGGACGAGAAAAGCGATGATCCGCATCACGAACAAGTGTCAATGTTACATCATGGAGAGGTAAATGATCAAGTAAAGTCAATGTATGCTGATAGGGGATATCTTCATCTTCCATCCCTTGTAGAATATGGACTGGACATCCAACATCAATGCATCCTTTCATCACACAATTTTCGCGCCCATCTTCAATCAATGTTTTTGTAAAGGGCATTGGCTCTGTATCATCAACTGCAGGTCGTTCAATATAGCCTTTCTCCTCCAAAATCTTCCATTCTTCTGGGCCTAATTTTGGTTCCACCAATGTTTGTGTAAAATCAGGTGCTGGAGCAATCAATATCATGCCAGCAAGCTTCTTATTTTTCTGTGCTAGCATCATTGCAAGCCTTAGCGCAATCCACCCCCCCATAGAGGAACCAATCAAAATTTGTGGACCCTCACAATAGGTTTCAAAAGTCGCTAAACTTTCCTTAACCCAACGCGAAATTGTTCCTTGAAAAAAATCACCTTCAGATTCTCCATGTCCAGAATAATCAAAACGTAAACAAGACAAATCATTCTTCTGAGCAAACTGATCAACTAACGTTGCCTTACTTCCTAACATATCGGATTGATAGCCAGGAAGCCAAACCAAACCTGGAGATTGGCGCCCCTTGCGATAGCGTACTGCAAGTGCGGTGTTCTCAAATGAAAAAAACTGACAAGAAATATTTTGATCCATGATTTTTTATCCTCTATAAAACAATTTCTTTAAATTAAGAGAAAAACTTTTATAATCTAAATCATTCCAAAAAGTAATAAATCAAATAATGAAAATAACACGAATTATAGTTGTTTTTAGGTACATAATTGTATATTAAATTAACTGTAGTTGAATCAAAATTTAAGGAGCATAAACCATTCGTAAACCGTTTAAAATGACACCTACCCAAAAAGACGGACCACGTTCAAATCAGGATATTCGGGTACCTCATGTTCAGCTTATCAATGATGAGGGACAACATCAGGGAGTTGTTGCGATACAAGAAGCTCTTGCTATGGCTGCAGATGCGGGACTTGATTTGGTTGAAATTGTACCAAATGCGGAGCCACCTGTATGTAAAATCATCGATTTGGGAAAATTAAAATATCAAACCCAAAAAAAAGCTGCTGAAACACGTAAGAAGCAAAAAGTCATCGAAATCAAAGAGATTAAGATGCGCCCAAATGTTGATGTCCATGATTATGGAGTTAAACTCAAGGCTGTTCATCGCTTTATTGATCATGGTGATAAAGTAAAGATTACTTTGCGTTTTCGTGGTCGTGAGATGGCTCACCAAGATCTTGGATTAAAGCTTCTTCAGCGTGTAAAAGAAGATACAAGTGAAATTGCCAAAATCGAATTGGAGCCAAAGCTTGAAGGCCGGCAAATGATGATGGTGATAGCACCTAAATAGTTTTGCATTGGAATAATATTCGCATGCAA
>NZ_JBHIOZ010000010.1:6852-8934 GCF_042195805.1 Bartonella sp. AP57NXGY
GCCGGTACCTTTTATTGAAAACTAAAAATAATGATGAACAACGAATTTTCGTTATACCTTTCACAGAAACTTTGCACTACATTCTTCACTCTCACCGTCGTGAAATTGATGTGATGAACCTTGAAAGAAAAAGCTATTTTTGTAAAAAAGATTAAGGGGCTTTTTAATTAAGAGTGTTTCAATCTTGCATAAAATAATGAGAGAATATAGAAGCTCTTCATGGCTAAAAAACAAATTTCCTCTTTTGACAAACATCTTATTATCCGCCTTTTGCGAGAAAATTTTCGTAAACATATGCGTTGGTACAGTGCGGCTATCTTCTCAATGATCATCATTTCTTGTACCACAGCAACCAGTGCATGGATTATGCGGGATGTTGTTAATCAGATTATTGATGCACAAAATTTTCCTATGATTGTTTTGATTTCTAGCTTCATTGCTTTTATCTTTATTCTCAAAGGAGTTGCAACTTTTTTCCAAACTTACTTTCTAAACAAAGCAGGCAATAGTATCATTGCTGAACAACAGCGTAAAATTTTTGCACGACTTATGGAACAAGGAGTCTCTTTTTATCATAATAACACTTCATCTGATCTTCTTGTTCGTGTAACTCATAACGCGACAGCCGTACGTAATATAATTGATACTATTATCACAACTTTTGTACGTGATTTGCTTTCCGTTAGTGGTCTGTTGCTTGTCATGTTCATTCAAAACTTTGTGTTAATCTCCATTACTTTAATCGTAGGACCACTAGCTTTTTTAGGCGTTCGAATGGCTTTAAAACGCGTTCGCAGCTTGATGGAAAAAGAGCTCCTTTCACTTGGTGAAATTATCAAAATCGTACAGGAAACGGCTGTTGGTATTCGAATCATCAAGGCCTTTTCACTAGAAGAAGTCATGAAAAAACGGATGGACAAAGCCATTTGTGATGTTGAAAAACAAACAAACAGTATTGCAACACTCGAAGCTATTACCAATCCAATTATGGAAACACTCACGGGTGTTGCCATTGCAGGTATTATTTGTTTTTCCGGTTATCTTGCAACCCAACGCGCAGGTGTTCAAGGTGAATTTATGTCTTTTATTGTTGCTTTACTTTTAGCTTATGAACCCGCAAAAAGACTAGCAAATGTACGTGTTAAAATTGAATCTGGCTTGGTCAATATCCGTACGATGTTTGAAATACTCGATTGTCCCCTTACAGTTGTAGAACATAAAGAAGCTAAAGATCTGAATAAAACGCAAGGAACTATTCGTTTCGAACATGTTTCTTTTGCATACACTAATAACAAAATGATATTGAAAGACATCAACCTAGAAATAGAAGCCGGAAAAATGACAGCATTGGTGGGACCATCCGGTTCGGGAAAATCAACCCTTATCAACCTTATTATGCGCCTCTATGACCCCACAAAAGGACGCATATTGATTAATGATCAAGACATTCGCTACACAACATTTCGCTCTCTGAGAAACCTGATGGCCTATGTAGGACAGGATACTTTTCTCTTTCAAGGAACTGTTAAATATAATATCGGGCTTGGAAAAGAAGGGGCTAGTGATGACGAAATTATCGAAGCAGCAAAAGCAGCAAATGCTCATGACTTTATTATGAGTTTGCCAAATGGTTATGATACACAGATAGGTGATAATGGCTGTAATCTTTCAGGGGGGCAAAAACAACGACTCGCTATCGCTAGAGCAATGATTCACGATAGTGAAATTCTGATTCTTGATGAAGCAACAAGTGCGCTCGATTCACACACCGAAGCACAAATTAATGAAGCCATTCACCACCTTACTAAAGGACGCACAACGATCATTATTGCTCATCGCCTTTCAACGATTGCTCGTGCTCACAAAATTGTGGTCATACAAAATGGACAACTGATTGAACAAGGTACTCAAAAAGAATTGCTAGCAAAAGAACATGGGTTTTATAAAAAACTTCATAATATCCAGTTCAAAAAACATACCCCCTAATTTCTAGATCCTTAAATAAGATTTGAAATAAAAAATGGATAGAAGGTAATGCTCCATTTATAAAAAAAGACTTGTTATCAAGAAAAAGCATTACTT
>NZ_JBHIOZ010000010.1:9034-46317 GCF_042195805.1 Bartonella sp. AP57NXGY
CAAAAGATAAGATGTAATTTGCTTATTGCAAATTTTCTTTATATTTATGATGAATCAATCAAAAGCGCTTGTTGTACGTCATAAGAGATATTGGTATATGCATAAAAACTCTTAAGATAAGCAATAAAAATACCTCTACACTTTCAAGTGAAAAGATTGTCAGCAACATGAGAAGCTGGAAAATAGAATGATAATGCCGGCTTATAGCTTTAGTAAATACTTATACCTTTATTAATAACGGTAGTGTAGATTTTATACCATTCATAAGAGATACTTTATACCATTTCACAAGCAATCTTATGAAATAGACTCAAGCGCACACTGAGAAATGTTCCTTTAAAACAAGTACATAAACTTGCAACACAATAATGTTATATTTTGGAGTATTCTGTTTGGGGAGCTATTCGTTATAAGAAAAGTGATCTTATTCCAGACACAATAAACAAAATCTAAAATAATAGGTAATTTTTATTATTAAAAAATATTGCTTTAAATGCGTTTGACAATAAAATCGATATCTTATGAATTCTCTGCTTGCCTCACGTTTTTGACGGTCTTTAATGGAATCATGTCCTTCACGTAAAAACAGAATGCCATTGTGTTGCAAATTCACGTACTTGTTTTAAAGAGACCTCTCTCAAAGTCTTCCCTAAGCCCATTCGCAATAACATTCGTGAATTGTATAACGATAAATCCATTAACCCCCTCTATCTTTACGCTTATGGAGTAACAAGCCGACACCACTCACACTATTCTGCCAGTCCCTAATGTTGCGACAGCTCTTAGCTCTCGAGATGATTCATAAGAGGCATTTTTAGTTATTTCTTAATAGTTTTATCCACACAGGATTCTCCGCTTGTAGCATACAAGCCGAATGATTTTGATTGATTCAATACGAAAGAGATTCGTACGATATTCAAAGTTCTAATTCAAGTTGAATAACAATAAATTATCTTTATAAATCAATATATTGCACACACTACATTCTTTAGGCAACAGCACGATATGGGCTTGAAAACAAGGTAAGGTATTTCTCTAAAATAAATATATAGCAGCAAAATAACATACTATCTTTCGTGAAGATTTTGTCCCTTTAGAGAATAGCATAACAAAAATCAAATATTTCAGATATATCTCTTCACGCCTCAACAAAAAGCTTCTTCTTTTATAGGATTTCTAGTCTATGCCTCCTTCCTCAGATTTAGAAATGAGAGACAAAAAACAAAGAAATTGTTTTTTTAAAATTCAATCTTTAATAATCTCTTTCATAAAAGAGACCTATACTAGAATTTTGTTCATTTCCTATGGCACCTTTAGCTTTGAGATGACGCGAAATATCTAAATTAATTGTCCCTTTCGTCGTTCCATCAGACCCTGCTTCAAAGCCCAAATAAATATTATTGTGTATGTAGCGTCCAATACGTAAGCCTGTATTCCCTTTCTCATTAACGATAACATCAAGATCATCAAGTCCAATTTTAGTTCGTAAAGTATTCAACAAAGATGTATTAGAACTACCTGCAAGATCAGCCGCTGCTGCTGCAAGTTGAGCAATCTGAAATGGTGATAATTCATTAAGAGAGCGTTTAAAAATCAAACGCGCCAAAATCTCATCCTGAGGCAAATTTGGTTGTGATGAAAAATTAATATCAAGATTATCAACCGTCCCACTTACAGTTACAGTGACGCGAATATCACCACTGTTATTGTTGGTTACAAAATAAACCGTAGGATTAAGATTACCACTAAAACTCGCTTGTCCTTGATCAAAATTAAGACGTTGCGACAAGATATCAAAACGTCCACGAATCATTCTAAATTCACCAACTGGATGCACATCATTCAATGGACCTGCTAGATTAATGCGTCCTCCCAGTTCAGCATCTAAGCCTTTTCCGCGTACAAAAAATTGATTGCGTGCTGTAATACGCATGTTTGATAGCACGACAGATGAAGATTCTTGTGTAACTATACGGCTTTTGCTTTTGTTCGTGTTCTTAACATCAGCACGTTCAAGTGTTGTTTGAATCGATTTAGTTAAATTCTTATTTCTAACATCAAGAAACTTGGCACTTTTAAAATGATCAGGAACAAAAACTTCAGCTTTTTCAACGATGATATCACCACCAAGAACAAGACTATTTAAAAAATGACCTGTCATTGTCATCTCACCTGATAATGTTGCCAGAATCATAGAACCATCATTATAATTGGCATTATCAAGATGAAATATCAAATCTGTCTCTAGACCATTAGAGATACGACCTGAAGCAGAAATTCCTCCCCCCTCAAACGAAGAAGCTGAAGCTTTTTCTATAAGGATATGATCACCTTTCAATTTGCCTTCAATCGTTATATTATTTAATCCTACATTTGTTTGTGAATCAAAAAAGCTACCGTCGCCTATAGAAATATTTCCTATTAATTGTGGCTTTGATAATGACCCATTAAGAGCTGTATCAATTCTTGCTGTACCCGTTATATGTGCACCACGCTTAGCTAATAAGAGATTAACAAAATCAAGAGGCATTATCCCTTTAACGTTTAATTTTGCCTCTGAACCATTAAGAGATACAGGCCCATGGATGGAAAGATCTAATCCTTTATCTCCAGTAGCTATCATATTTTCAATATGAAATGTCGATTTTTTATAAGAACCACGAGCATTTATATTGATTGACATCGGTCCTTTATGCGTCATAGCGGTTAAATTTTGACTAGAAAGCTCAAAATGAGCAGATGGATCCTTCATTGTTCCACCAATATCAACTTTACCTATCACTGTCCCATCAAGCGCTTGTCCTGCAATAAAACCATTCGCCAAACGTGCAGATAAATTTTGCAAATTAATATGAAGATCAAGCGCATTTTTCTCTAGAGATACACGCCCCTGAGCTTGTGCTTGTACTCCTTCTCCTGTTAAATTTGCATTCAAAGTAAGATTTTGATCTACAGTATTTCCCGTAGCAGAAAGAGAAAAAGGCATAATTTTTTTATCTTGAAAAGCAACGGTTGTCAGTCCCTCACCTTTTATATCGTAAGTTATATCAGGTTTTTTTAAATGACCACGAATCATAACCTGCCCTGTTACACTCCCTGCTGCTCCAAGATCGGATTTCCACAGATTGACTAAAGCAGCAGGAAGCGCATTCATTGTAAGTTGTAAATTCAGGGTATCTTGAATATTTCCTGCTAAAATGATGTTGCCTCCATTTATTGCAATTCCTAATTCATTGATTGTCATTCCATCTTTATCAAAAGAAATTATAGATGGCTTCGGCAATGTTGCATGAAAAGTATGTTGTTTTAAGTCCACAGCTTCAATTTGCACTTCTCGTTTTATACTTTCTGGAAGTTCCTCAACCATTAAACGACCAGAAAGCCTTGTATTGAGAGTATCATGCAACATCGCCTGGACAGTAAAAACCGTTTGTCCATTATTCCTATCAGCGTGAGCATTTAAACGATTGACCATTACCAAAGGTGTTTGAATATGTTCTGCATTGATAACTCCTTCAAACTGAGTCATGCCAAAAGGATCGAATATGTCAGCATCTATTGCCAATTTTTTTATTTTATTCTTGGAAAAATTCAAATGGTTAACATGCGCCTTCACATTGGTTTTTTGTCTGCCATTTTGTTCATCAAAAATAAAATCTCCTTTTACTTTTCCACTACCATCCTGCAAAAATAACGCTGAAAGTACGGAAATATCATCGGCATCAATATGCAGCGCTCCTTTCAAAAAACCGCCAAGTTGTTGAGAAAGATCACCCGTTATTTTTGCACTTCCCCCTCTAATATCGATATTTTCAAGTTTTCGAATTTTATGAGAATCTTCAAAAGAGGCCGATAAATGCAAAGGTTTCTTAGCAAAAATTCCTTCACCTTTTACCACCCCTGTTAAAGAAGTAACTGGTGCTGTATTATCTACAAATGCATCTATGTTAAATGTTGTGTTTTGAAGTTTCTTCCCTACAATTAATGCTTCAGAAATATGGGCACGTGTATTTAGTTTTATATGGCTATTGCGCCCTCTCGCCGTACTTTGAATTGTAAGTGCACCGCTTATCTTTGAGTCTAATTTGGACAAATCAGATATTTGAGCAGATAGATCCATTTTAGCGCTTTCATCTGAAAAATAACCATTAGCCTCTATATTTGTATATTGATTTTTCAAATTAAAATGACGTAAAGTGAAGCCCTTTGTATTTCGAGCAGTGCCACCTGAAAGAGTAGTATTTCCTTTGAATAAACGATCAAAAGACTGCACGCCTATTTTCATATCGTCAGCCATTCCTGATAATTGGAGATCAAAAATGCCACTCAATAAACTGATCGTTCCTTTGGCTTTAATATCTGCATTACCAGAAAGTGATTGTTTACTGAACACTTCCAAAGGAGTTAATGTTTGAGCTTTTAAACCGAGATCGCCTTTAAAAACAAAATTCTCCATTGTCCCTTTTAACCAAGAAGAAAAACCCTGAGCCGTAACACTCAGATCATGAATCAAAATTGGTTTGTTCGAAACAATATCCGTATCTAAATGCACATGAACCGCTTGGCTTAAATTTTCTACTAACGCTCCCTTAATCTTTTTAACCCCTTGAAGCGTCCCTTTAACCTGAACACCAACATGACGAGAAGCTGCATTATCAAGATTTTCGCTTACTCCTCCCATATCAAAAATTGCATCGCGAATATAAATATTTTTATTGCTTAAATGATTTACAACCAACCGCCCATTCCAAGATTGTTGACCTTCGCGACCATAGTCAATGTTCAAAGCAAGAGTATTCGCAGGTTTTGGCACTTCTGATATAGGTAAATGAATAGACTTCTTTTCGTTATCAAGAGCCATTTTGCCATCAACAAAAAGCCGTCGCAAGAATCCATCAGCGGTTATTTCAGCATTGGCTATAACATTCATTGCTTTGTTCTGAATAACCATCTGATCAAGGTGTGTCACACCTTCTTTTGTTCTTCTTGCCTTTGCTTTTAATGTTATATCAGATTCGAAGAGACTACGATATTGAACAGGTATTAAAGGGCTCAGTGTTCCCTCTAATTTCGTAGAAAAACTCTGTCCTTCTGGAACACTTGCAAGAATAACATTACCATCTAAAATAGAATGATGATCGGACTCTAAAGAAAGTTTGATAACCAAATCATCAAAAGTACCATCACCTTTCACGACGAGACTTAATGCTGGACGTTGTTCAATGTTAAAAATATTCGCCAAAATACCATTTTGTGGTTCGTTAGCAGAAATATCAATTTGAGCTGTACGATTACTATCAGATATCTTGGTGAGAACAGAAAAAGAACCCGGTGCATCTAAACGATGCGCCGCTATATCGACATCAAAATTACCACCAGCCAAGGTGAAATTGCCTTTTAAGGACATATCAGCAGAAAAACCAAAAAGATTCTGTTCAAATGTCACATGTTGAGCTGTAAGCGTATTGATAGAAAGAGCAAGCGGTAATTTTGGTAAAGAGAATTTACCAGTCTCAAGGGAAGAAACAAAAGAAGAATTGCCTTGCGGTTTGCGTAAAAATGTAACCTGTTCTGCCGAAAGCTGGTTAATATCCATCCGCCCTCTCAGCAACGCTAGACGATTCCAATCCATTTTAGCATTGGTAATTTTAAGCCAAACCCCTTTTTTATCACTGACAGTAATAGTATCAATTGATGTTTGAGAAGACAGTGTCCCTTGCATATTGTGTAAACGAACTTGACGATTAGGCGCTGAAAGCTTTCGTTCAATTAAAGAAACAAACCATGAGCGATCATCTGTTTTCATTTCGCTAGAGGGAAGAATGTCTCCTCTTTGCGCAAAAACAAAACTACCCACCCCAAAAAACAAAAATACAAAGAAGAAAGCTGATAAACGTACACCTTTTTTCATTAAAATGCTTGCCCTATACCCACATAAAAACCAATGCGAGGGTCACCCTTCTCTCTCTTTAAAGGAAAGGCTAAATCAACGCGTAAAGGACCAAGACCCGTCATATAACGACCTCCTATACCGGCTCCCCATTTAATTTTTTGAGAAAAATCAAAATTCGCCTTTTTCCCTACTAAACCTCCATCAAGAAAACTGACAAACCCTATTTTATCATTTAAAGAAACACGCAATTCTGCTGACCCCTCAATAAGCGCCCGTCCACCAACAACCCCATCATTTTCTGTTTTGATACCAATATTACGGTAAGCATAACCACGAACAGAGCCCCCACCACCAGCAAAAAAAAGCGTATTTGCGGGTACTTGTGCTGTATCATTCCCAAGAATTGTACCAAGCTTTGCCCGCGCAGCAACAACAAAACGATCCCCTTCATCCAACGCCCAATAAGAACGACCTTCTGCTGTTACTTTTGCAACAAAGTTGCTAAAACGCATCTCATAAAAAGGCTCAATGAAAACTTCACCATATAAACCTTTTGTTGCATTAAACTTATTATTACGACTATCGTAAATCAAGCCGCTAGGGAAACCGATTGTTGTAAAATTACGGCTCCCAAAATAGATATCACGTGAATAACCATTTGAAACTTCTACAGCAGCCTGTCCCGATAGATTACCATTAAAAATATGCGTAATACCTAATTTTCCTTTGATGGCTTTTGTCGTATAATTTTCTAAAACATCTTGTTGTATTTTTAATTCTGATCTGAAATCTGTATCTGGCGTGAGTACACCGGGCTTTACAAATGTACCACCGAAAAGATAATCAAAATTTTTAAAATTATATGATTGCTTTTTATTGCTACCAACACCACTTATTTTTGTTTCAATTTTAAGAGTCTCTGCATGACCCAAAAGATTATTATGCATCCAATAAGTCTCAAAACCAGCACCGTCTAAAGTTGAATAGCTACCGCCTACACCAAAACGACGCGGTTTACGTTCTTGTACAACAAGTGCAAGCGGTAAACTACCATCTAGATTAATAGTATCAGCCTCACGTATATTGATAGCACGAAAAACACCAAGGCGCGCAAGACGTTCATTTGCCTTAGCTAACGCATCAGAATCGTATATCTGCCCTGGTTTCAATCCGGTCATCCACGCGATATAAGCTGAATCTACACGTGGTTTCTTACTTATATTACGCACACTTAAAGGACCATAATAAGCCTTTTGTCCAGGACCAACAACAATCCGTCCTTCAACACGCAATGTAGCATGATCAGCCACGACTTCACTCTTCATAATTTTAGCTTTAGCATAACCTTGTTGCCGCCATCCTTCTATCGCCCATTTTTCTGCTTTCAAAATGGTTTCAGATTTAGCAATAGCCCCAAATTTATAGCCCAATTCTTCAATTGTGGGCATTTTATGCGCTTTACGTTTTTCAAACGGAGCTACTTTATCAATATTGGCAATACTAAAAACATATTGTGGACCAGCATTAATTGTAATAACGATATTCGATTGTGCTGGAAGTTGAGTTACCGGACTTAAATCAGCGACTTCTAAGCCATTAATTTTAATACTAATAACACCACCATAGCGTCCATCAGCATAAAGAGCAGAAAGAATTGCTCGATAATCTGAACGCGCCTTGGCGAGCAAACCAGAAGAACTGGCGGATGCTTTCTCTTTATCAGCAACAAGAGAAGAAACAGATTTAACTATTTTTATACCTTCTAATGGTGCACCTGGCGGTGCAACAACATCAACTTTATAAAATTTCTCTGTACTTTTGGTATAATGTGAAGAAGAATTTGTTTTCTTTTGACCAAAAAAAGGGATGCCGAAAAAATCAAATGCAGCAAGTGGCTGTGGAAAAGAAAAAGTAAAACACAAGCCTATAAATACACAGCGCACAGTCCCTGATTTTAACAAAATTCTTGTCTGGTATACCATAAAATCAGATACCTTATAATACACTTTGCATCTACTACGCTTTAAATAATATAAAAATAAGAAAGGTAAATATAATTACTTTGCACATTTTACACGTTTTATCACATCAAATAACACTCTGCGATACATAACGTTATCCTCCCCTTATATTTTCATAAAATTTTGCACTGTTGTATAACACGAACAGCCTCATTCTTTTTTTCTTAACATATTTATTTAGCTTATTATAAATGTTTTATTGCGTCCCATATCATCATGGTTAAATTTGTACAAATGACTTTCCATGGGAATGCTAAAAAACTGCCCACGTATATAGTTCTCTCTATAAAAAAAGCTATAGAGATGCTTCTTGATTTTTATAAATAGATATGATTGTCTCTACCAAGTCTAAAGGGGGAAAATAAATAAATGATCGCACGTATTACAACTGTTGCTTTTCGCGGTCTAGAAGCAGTCCCTGTCGATGTACAGGTTATGATTTCGTCTGGTAAAATAGGAATGGCTATTGTTGGATTAGCTGATAAAGCAGTTGCAGAAAGCCGTGAACGTGTACAAGCAGCCCTCCACGCTTGTGGACTTTCTATGCCTACTAAACGAATTACGATTAATCTTGCACCAGCTGATTTGCCTAAAGAGGGATCGCATTATGATTTGCCAATCGCCGTAGGCTTAATGCTTGCTATGGGAATCCTCCCTCCCGAAGTAGCTCAAGACTATGTCATTTTAGGAGAATTATCACTGGATGGTTCACTTACCGCCGTTAATGGTGTTTTACCAGCTGCCATGACAGCTTTATCACTCGATAAAGGACTGATTTGTCCCTTCCAATGTGGACCTGAAGCAGCATGGGCAAATGCAGAAATAAATATTCTTGCCCCAGAGACTCTGCTCACTATAGTCAACCATTTCAAAGGAACCCAAATTCAAAAACGTCCACAACCGCGCCAATATACTATCGAAACTGAACTTCCAGATCTTTGCGAAATCAAAGGACAAAAAACAGCCAAACGTGCCTTAGAAGTTTGTGCTGCTGGACGCCATAACCTTTTGTTTGTAGGTCCCCCTGGTGCTGGAAAATCTATGCTAGCGCAACGCTTACCTTCCATTTTGCCACCTCTTGATAGCCGTGAGCTTTTAGATGTCTCTCTGATTGCTTCTATTACAGGAGAAACGGTTCATAATACCATTTCACTTCATTGCCCCTTTCGTTCCCCACATCATTCTGCTTCCATGGCCGCAATGATTGGTGGAGGGCTTAAAGGACGACCGGGAGAGGTCTCCCTTGCTCATAATGGTGTGTTATTCCTTGATGAATTGCCTGAATTTTCTCCACGGGTTCTTGATTCTCTTCGTCAACCTTTAGAAAGTGGGGAGTCAGTTATCGCCCGCGCTAATCACCATATTAGCTATCCTGCTCGCTTCCAACTTATTGCCGCAATGAATCCTTGCCGTTGTGGTATGGCAGGCGAAAAAGACCATGTTTGCCCTAAAGGGATACGCTGTCAAATCGATTATCAGTCCCGTATTTCTGGTCCTCTGCTTGACCGAATTGATTTACGGATTGATGTCCCTGCTTTGACGGCTATGGACCTTATGCAACCAGAACAATCAGAAAAAAGCTGCGACGTTGCCAAACGCGTCGCACGGTGCCGTACCATTCAAGCTAAACGTTTTTCAACAATGGGGTTTGATCATATTCGTACCAATGGCGATTGCCCTGCCAAAATTATAGAACAGATTGCCATTCCTGATAAAAGTGCGACCATACTCTTACGAGATGTGAGTGAAAAAATGCACCTCTCCGCACGCGCTTATCATCGCATTCTCAAAGTTGCACGCACAATTGCTGATCTTGACGGATCAGATACTCTTTCACGCTATCATCTCGCAGAAGCTATTTCCTATCGACTAGGCGCAGAAAGATTAACAGCCCTTAATTAAAAAACTACTCATCAATAAAAACTTATTGGAAAATAACGCAAATAAAGTTCTGTAAGTTTACCATCCTCTTCTAGAGATTTCAGCGCATAATTGAGTATATCAACCAATTTTTCATTCTTTTTTGCAACAGCAAGCTGCATTCCTTGCCCCAATAACTGTGGCGCCATATATGCCCCCCCAACAAAATGGCAGCAATCAACAGATTTTTGTTTTTTGAACCATAATGATAAAGCAAATCCATCATCAAAAATAAGGTCAATTTTACGCTCTTGTAATGCTTTATAGAGCTCTTCTCTCTTTTTAAACCCTTGCCATTTGGCTTTAGGAAAATAATATTGAAAGAGTTTTTCGTGAACACTTTTAGACAAAACACCACTGGTTAAATGTATCAATTGATCGCTTATTGGCTCATCGAGATTTAAACGTCGAGAAGCAACAAATCGCGCTGGAAAGCGCAAATATGACTTTGTAAAAACAAGATCTTGCTGGGTTTTACTTGTTTCTTTTAAACCCGCAATAATGACTTCTGCACCACCATTTTTAACATGTTCTACAAGCTCTTTCCAAGGAATCACTTCTATTTCACAAAGCTTCTCTAATTTTAATTTTGAGCAAATAGCACGCAATAAATCGATATTATAACCTGCAAGATACCCCGATTGATCAATAAAATTAAAAGGAGGAAAATCAAAAGTTGTTACAAAACGCAAACGAAAGATATCCGTTGTATCAGGTTGTACCAAATGTTCATGCGAATCAAAAAAAGAAGGCAACCTTTCAGCTTCTGCGTAAGAGGAAAATAGAACCCCCCCCGCTACAAATAAAATACGAATAAAAATATTGTATGGATTATTGAATAAAAAGTACTGTAAACGCAATTGAAGATGTTTCACATATATAGATTTTTTTATTTTCAAAATCTCTCCCCCATTTTTCAAAACTAAGATGCAACACTTCTTAACTATTATCTAACGCACTTCACCAAAATATCTGGCGTTTAATAAATAAAATTCTTGCTATTTTTGAAACCATTGAAAATGCTTAGATTTCTGATGTTAATTTTCCAAAATGAATATATAAAAAGTAATTTTAGAGAAAAGCGATTTAATTTTTTAATATAAGAAATAAGCTGTATATACTTTATTGCGTATCTTAAAATATTAAGACCATTTCCTTGCGTATCACAACCTGGGAAGTATATAGATATATTGAAGAAAAGAGTAAAAATACCCCTCAAATGCCGAGGGTTTTCTCAACATTAAGGTTGCATCAACATTTAAGAGCTGAAAAATAAAATGATGATTCTGATTTGCACTTTATTGTCACGATGGGAAAGATGGGGGACATAAATCTTGTAGTATTCACAGGGTATTTTGCGTTATACTATTCAAACATCGTTGTAAAATGAGTTTGGGAACATTGAGAGATGCTCCTTAAAAAAGCGCGTGAATAAACAGTACAATGGCGTTTTGTTTTGAATGAGCGATGCAACCTCACGAGAATGCAAGAAACAAAAGCGTAAGATAATTCGTCATTACCCTCATTATTCAAAAACATCACCGTAGACGTTTTTTTAAATTGTAAAGTTGAATATAAAAGATGATCGTGGAAACGTGTTTTTACATTTACGCATTTATATTTTCCTCAAATGAAGCTTTTTTCACATTTTAAAGATGACACAAACCAATATACACAATATTTTCGCCTCAATCTAACATACAAAAGTTTGAACTGCTTAGAGAGCTCGCAACCTTTGTTTTAAATATATGGTAGAATTAGGATTGAAAAATTGATTTATGGATAAAACAAGTGAGACCTTTATTAGTGTAACACAAAAATGCATAACTAATTCTGAAACATTACGCATATGCAAAAATAAACAAAGTAAATAGCATCGTTTATGAAACAGCTTTTTGTATAAGTCATAAGTGTTTATTCGCCTTATATCACCGCCCTAGTGTTTTACAGCATAGCAGTACACTATCATTTTATCATTCTCTCCATTATATATCGACAGATATTGAATCTAGATCTGATATACGGTAAATATTTAATGTGGTTATTCCATAAATAACTGATCAGAACATTGAGCTTTAAAAAAAGCGGATAAAATATTGTAAATTGAACACAGGAATGGACTAACTTATGAGTGATGAAATAACCTCACCAGCACAAAGCAATAACTATGATGCCGCTTCTATCAAAGTTCTCAAAGGTCTTGATGCTGTACGCAAACGTCCTGGTATGTATATCGGTGACACTGATGATGGATCGGGGTTACACCATATGGTCTATGAAGTTGTAGACAATGCTATCGATGAAGCTTTAGCCGGTCATGCAACTCTTGTAAACGTCACACTCCATGCTGATGGTTCTTGTTCTGTTCGTGATAATGGACGTGGAATTCCGACAGATATCCATCCAACAGAAGGTATTTCTGCCGCTGAAGTTATTATGACACAGCTTCATGCCGGTGGAAAGTTTGATCAAAACTCTTATAAAGTTTCAGGCGGATTACACGGTGTTGGCGTCTCTGTTGTGAATGCATTATCCGTTTGGCTTAAATTGCAAATCAAACGCAATGGTAAAATTCATGAAATATCATTTACCCACGGGGTAGCTGATGCTCCATTAAAAGTTGTTGGCGATTGCGATCAAGAAAGTGGAACAGAAATTAGATTTTTACCAAGCTCTGAAACCTTTACTATGGTTGAGTTTGATTTTGAAACTTTAGAGCGTCGTTTACGGGAATTAGCTTTTCTAAATTCTGGGGTTTATATTCTTCTTGTTGACGAGCGTCATGCTGATATTAAATCCGTTGAATTGCATTATGAAGGTGGATTAATAGAGTTTGTGAAATATATTGATCAATCAAAAAAAGCTCTGCTTGATACTCCTATTTATATTGCAAGTGAAAAGGATGGTATGAGCGTTGATGTTGCCCTGTGGTGGAATGATTCCTATCATGAGAAGGTCTTGTGTTTTACCAATAATATCCCTCAGCGTGACGGTGGAACGCATTTGATAGGTTTCAGAAGTGCCCTTACACGCCAAATTAATGGCTATGCTGAATCTTCAGGTATTGCTAAAAAAGAAAAAGTGAACTTAACCGGTGATGACTGCCGTGAAGGATTAACAGCTATTCTTTCTGTCAAAGTTCCTGATCCAAAATTTTCTTCACAAACAAAGGATAAGTTAGTCTCTTCTGAAGTGCGCCCTATTGTTGAAAGTTTGGTCAATGAAGGTCTTTCAATATGGCTGGAAGAACATCCTCATGAAGCAAAACTTCTCATTAGTAAAGTGGTAGAAGCTGCAACAGCACGTGAAGCAGCACGCAAAGCACGTGAACTCACAAGACGAAAAGGGGCGCTTGATATCACTTCTCTACCAGGAAAGCTTGCCGATTGCCAAGAACGAGATCCCGCAAAATCAGAAATCTTTATTGTCGAGGGGGATTCGGCTGGCGGTTCAGCAAAAAGTGGGCGCTCACGTCAAAATCAAGCAATTTTACCCCTTCGTGGTAAAATCCTCAATGTTGAACGAGCACGTTTCGACCGCATGCTCTCATCTGATATGATTGGAACACTTATTACAGCTCTTGGAACGTCTATCGGTAAGGATGAATTTTCGCCGGATAAATTACGTTATCATAAGATTATTATCATGACGGATGCGGACGTTGATGGAGCCCATATTCGTACTCTGCTGCTCACTTTCTTTTTTAGACAAATGCCCGAGTTGATTGAACGTGGACATCTTTATATTGCTCAGCCTCCTCTTTATAAAGTATCGCGTGGAAAATCTTCCCAATATATTAAAAATGAAGCAGCGTTTGAAGAATTCTTGATCGATACTGGATTAGAAGAAACAACGCTTGAGCTTTCAACGGGAGAAGTTCGTGCAGGGGCTGATTTGTATCAACTCGCTAAAGATGCTCGTATATTACGTCAACTTTTAAATGGTCTTCATACCCGTTATGACCGTAATATTGTTGAACAAGCAGCAATTGCTGGCGCTTTTAATCTTGAAGTCTTTGCAACACAAGAAAAAGCGCAAAAAATAGCAGATACTACAGCACACCGCCTTAATCTGATTGCTGATGATATGGAACAAGGTTGGAGTGGACAATATACAGCAGATGGAAGTTTATGTTTTGAGCGTATTTTGCGTGGTGTTAAAGATGTTGTTACGCTTGATGTGGGACTTATAAATTCAACTGACGCACGCCAAATTGATCGCATTTCCCAAAATTTTATCGACATATATCATCCTCCTGTTCTTTTACGTCGCAAAGATAAAACAGAGCGTATTTTTGGTCCTATGAGCCTTTTAGAGAGCATTTTTACAAACGGTAAAAAAGGTGTTACTCTTCAACGTTATAAAGGTCTTGGGGAAATGAATGCTGAACAACTTTGGGAAACAACGCTTGATCCCAATGCACGTTCTCTTTTACAAGTAAAGATTAATGATGCAACCGATGCAGATTCACTCTTTTCTCGTCTCATGGGTGATGAAGTTGAACCTAGACGTATTTTTATTCAAGACAATGCCTTAAGCGTTGCCAATCTTGATATCTAAAGGTACTCTTCTGTTTTTGGCTGTGTAAACGTCGTAGTTTTATACGTTGTTTTTTCGTAGTTGAACATTCCCTCTCTATTTCATTTACGATAAAAGAAAAATAAGGAAGATCATATACATGGCAATTGAAACAGAACGTGTAGGAACCAAGGGTGGCATGGAGCACTCTTTTGGTTTTACAATAGTAGATGAAACACAAAAACAATCCATGGTGGATGGTGTGTTTCATTCTGTTGCTGAAAATTATGACAAGATGAATGATATCTTATCCTTAGGGCTACACCGTGTGTGGAAAAATTCCATGATTGCTTGGCTTTCCCCACCAGCACTTTCTCATTGGAAAGTTCTTGATGTCGCTGGCGGTACAGGTGATATTGCTTTTCGTATTCTTAATGCTTCACGCCAAAAAGCCCATGCTACAGTGCTTGATATTAATGGCTCAATGCTCAGCGTTGGCAAAAAACGCGCACAAAAAAATGGTCTTGCCCCTCTGATTGATTTTGTTGAAGCCAATGCAGAAAATCTACCTTTTGAAGATCAAAGCTTTGACGCTTACACGATTGCTTTTGGAATTCGCAATGTTCCTCATATTGATCAAGCTCTTAGAGAAGCTTTTCGTGTTTTAAAGCTCGGTGGACGTTTCTTATGTTTAGAATTTTCAAATGTCGAGATGCCTTGGCTCGATAAAATTTATGATCTTTGGTCTTTCCATGCTATCCCTAAGCTAGGTCAATTTATCGCAAATGATGGCGATGCTTATCGTTATTTGGTTGAATCTATCCGCAAATTTCCTAAGCAAGATGATTTTTCCCATATGATCAAGCATGCGGGGTTTTCGCGGGTATCGTACCGCAATCTCACCGGTGCGATTGCAGCGCTGCATTCAGGTTGGAAAATTTAAAAATGGTGCAAATTTCCCCTTACTTTCAATTGATGCGTGCAGGATGGGTTTTAACACGTGAAGGTGTTTTAAGTGCTCTTCCTCATGATGATCTTCAAGGATTTCCAGCGCTATGTCATCGTATAGCGAGTGCATTAGCACGACGCAAAACAAAAAAGAAACAGCGATCTGAAAATATTTCATATGCCATTAATAAGCTTGGACCCTCTTACATAAAACTTGGTCAATTTCTTGCCACAAGACCTGATATTGTTGGGCGTGATATTGCGGAAGATTTGTCACAGCTACAAGATCGTGTCCAAACATTTTCTTGCACTGCCGCTATTGCTCAAATTGAAAGTTCTCTTGGTCGCTCTATTGATGATTTATTCGTAAATTTTTATCCCCCCATTGCCGCCGCTTCTATTGCTCAAGTTCATCCAGCTGAATACAGTGATGAAACTGGCCATAAGAAAAAATGTGCTGTAAAAGTTATTCGTCCCAATATCAGAGCACGTTTTTCTAAAGATCTTAGAGGATTCTATCTCATTGCTCATTTACAAGAGCGCTATATCCCTGCCTCTCGAAGGCTTCGTCCTGTTTGTGTGGTGGATACTTTAGCACAAACAACACGACTTGAAATGGATTTACGCTTAGAAGCAGCAGCTATATCTGAAATGGCTGAAAATATTCAACATGATACAGGCTTTCGGGTTCCACGTATTGACTGGGAACGGACAGGACGTAATGTTCTTACAATGGAATGGATTGATGGTATAAGAATATCCGAAACTTCCAAACTCAAAGAAGCAGGATTTGATTTGAAGGCGCTTGCTATTACGCTTATTCAATCTTTTCTTCGTCATACACTGCGTGATGGTTTTTTTCACGCCGATATGCATCCTGGTAATTTATTTGTAGATGAAAAAGGATGTATTGTTGCTGTTGATCTAGGCATTACAGGAAGGCTTGGCAAAAAAGAAAAGCATTTCCTTGCTGAAATTCTTTACGGCTTTATTACCCGCGATTACCATCGAGTTGCACGTGCCCATTTTGAGGCCGGCTATGTTCCTTCACACCATAATATCGAAAGCTTTGCGCAAGCCAACCGCGCTATTGGCGAACCAATTCACGGACAATCAGCACAAAGCATTTCCATGGCTAAATTGCTCACTTTATTGTTTGAAGTCACTGAATTATTTGACATGCAAACGCGACCTGAACTTTTATTGCTGCAAAAAACGATGGTTGTCGTGGAAGGTGTTGCCCGCACATTAGACCCCACTTTTAATATGTGGAAAGCTTCTGAACCCATTGTCAAAGAATGGATTAGTAAAAATTTAGGACCCGTAGGCGTTGTAAAAGACTTTAGTGAAGGAGCACAAGCTCTCCTTTCGCTGGCACGCAAAACACCACAATTGGTTCAAAATTTCCAACAAATAGAAGAAGATTTCAATCAAATGAGAAAAACAGGTTTTAATCTTTCTCCTGCTACCCTCAAACAACTTGCTGTAGAACAAAGTCACAGAAACCGTTATGGTCGTTATAGTCTTTTCATCATTGCACTTTGTTGCGCTTGTCTTACTTTTTACTTTTTTCACCTTTTCTAATCTCCTTAATATGCTAAAAATATCAACAATGAAATCATTGCAATCATTTTATTTCTTGGAGGTATTTTATGGCCAGTATTACCATTCGTAACCTGTCTCCTGAAACCAAAGAAGCTTTACGCATACGCGCCGCGCAAAATGGTATTTCTATGGAAGAAGAAGTTCGACGCCTTTTAAGCAATCCCACTCCTCTCACCACACAACCCCTTCATACTAGTGCTGTTGAAGTGCAATCATTGAAATCAAAATCTCTCCTTCTTATTATTGGTGGAAGTATTGCATCCTATAAAGCCCTTGATTTGATTCGCCGTTTACAAGAACGTGGAGCACATTTAAAAGTTGTGATGACAAAAGCAGCGCAAAAGTTTATTACGCCTTTAGCCGCTGAAGCTTTAAGCGGTGGTACTGTATATACTGATTTATTTTCACGTGAAGAAGAACACGATATCGGACATATCCGATTAGCACGTGATGCTGACCTGATTATTTTAGCTCCTGCTACAGCCAACCGCATTGCAAAAATAGCCAATGGCATAGGAGATGATCTGGCTGATTGTGTCCTTTTAGCAGCACGCTGTCCACTCTTGATTGCACCCGCCATGAATCCGTCCATGTGGGTGCATCCAGCAACTATTCGTAATGTTGCACAATTGCACGCAGATGGCGTTCATATCATCGGACCAGAAATCGGAAAGATGGCTGAACGTGACGAGATTGGATATGGACGTATGAGCGAACCTTTAACTATTATCGCTGCTATAGAGAATCTTTTGAATGTGCATGAAAAACCTCTCTTTGGCCGCCATTTCATCGTTACCTCTGGCCCTACCCATGAACCAATTGATCCAGTGCGTTATATTGCTAATCGGTCTTCAGGTAAACAAGGCCATGCCATCGCAACCGCTCTTGCGCATTTGGGTGCAAAAGTAACACTTATTTGTGGACCTGTTAATCTTGCAGACCCACAAGAAGTAAAAACCATCCATGTTGAAACAGCACAACAGATGTTACAAGCCGTTCAAACCGCATTGCCTGCTGATGGTGCTATCTTTGTTGCCGCTGTTTGTGACTGGCGCAGTCAAACGCAGTCTTTACACAAAATTAAAAAGAATGCTCATAAAATACCACCATCCCTTCATATGGTTGAAAATCCTGACATTTTAGCAACGATTGGACACGCTCCAAACCGCCCCTCATTGGTCATTGGTTTTGCTGCTGAAACATGTGATATCATTGCCAATGCGCAAAAAAAATGTGTTGAAAAAGGAGCTGATTTCATTCTTGCTAATGATATTTCTCTTCAACTAGATGGTACAAGTGTCATGGGTGCTGATACAAATCAAGTTTATCTCGTAAGTAGAAAAAAAGTTGAACAATGGCCCCATATGAGTAAACAACACGTAGCGCAAAAATTAGCAAACGTGATTGTATCATTTCTTGCCCCCAAAACACCTACTCCTCATGAGGAAAATATACCCCTTTGCAAATAAGAACTCTTCAAACGCGTTGATATTAAAACACCTTATAAAATAGAACTGACAATATGTGTCTATCCATCTCAATTAGTATATAATATTTCTGGTTTATAATGATAATATCGCATTGTTCATATTAAATTAGAATCCCAGATATCATAAGATTCTCTCATTCCTAATCTCTCTCATGTTGAATCAATAAAAATCATTTTCTTGCACGTTGTAAACAAGGATAACTGTATGAATACAAAACGTTTCAGAAAGAACTAAAAGCGCTTATAATGGACCGTCTCAAGAACCAAGGGCTTGTCTCGGACAACACTGAGGATGATGGTGCCAACGTGCTCTTTTTATTAAGCGTAAAGTTAGTGATGCCCTATAAGTTTTATATTATTCACGAGAGCTTTACCCATATACCATTCACAAACGCTGTTGCGAAATGGGTGTGATGAGCCGTTGGGAAATGTTTTTTTAAAAAATCCTATCTCACCCTAGCCTTCATAAAAGCAGGATCTATTGCACCACTGTCTCGCCAGCTTATAAAAAAACAAGCTATCATTCACTTTGGCTACCATCAATTTTGACAAAGCTCTTGTAATGGATAAAATTTATAAAAAGCATTTTCTTTCTTCAATGTTTTTATCCACATATTGGTCATATTTATGATATGCAAATAAATGATTTTGATTGTTTCATGATGAGAGCAGCTAATGAGAAAATATGACAACTTTATTTTGAGCTCTTATTCGCTATGAAAAATAATGTATAAATCAATGATATTATAACATCTCAATGCAATTTTAAGCATACTTCATGCTGACGCTCATAAAGAATGTAGACAAAATTCATTGTACCACTGTCTATAAGTTTATGAAACTGAAGCCTTTATTATTTTCCTCAGTGATCGGTCTTTAAGATTAAATGTCTGTGTCCTCTCTCCAGAATACCAAGACCACAAAGACTAGAATTTTATCCATGATATCTTCACATTGTGATGTTTCATGAGAAGCATTTTTATTCCTTTATCGAAAGCTTTGTATCCATACATTGGTCTCGCCTATAATGTGTACGTAAATAATTTTTTGATGTTGAATAGAGTCTTTGAAATTAAAGAATATTTCTATATTTGGGATTTTATTCAAGTTGAAAATGATCAATTCTCTTCGATAAATTAGTGGTGTTATTATCTAAAAATTATTTGATACAGTGAACCACTTGTATGAAAAGTGCTTCAATGAATTCTTACTTCATTGCACTTATGGCTTTTAAAATTCAAAATCTCATCATTTTTAAGCATCAGTGACATCTCCCTTTCTTTGCTTCTTCTCAAAAAACTGCTCTTCTATGGGATCTGACAGTCAATCGCCTAAGCTTATTTTTTCCACTTCTATCATATTAATCATTCTGTTGCCCAAAATTAGAATATCTACGGAGCTACTACGTTACCCCTATTCCATTGAACTCAATATTTTTTTGAAAGTGAGAGGCAAAAGCATGCCGCCAAATAGTAGAAAAGTACAGAATTTTAGGAATTGTGCAAAACAATTAAACATTTAGATAAACGAAGTTAGATAACTCTACTGAATAAATAGAAATAAACAACTTTTCTCCCAAATAGTTCTTATTCCTTAATTTTTTACATATATCATATAAACGCAATAATCTACACTATGTACAAAAATACTAAAAATTTCTTCTACAACAGCTACTTTTTAAATTCTTCTTTGTTTTTAAAAATCAAAATTTCTATTTATTCAAACTTTATTTTTAACAAAGAAACCTTAACCGTTTTTTATAATGTTCTTGAAAAAAATCTTGTAATTCAAAGAAAGAAAAAATTACACTGTACATACTTTAAATATATTTCTTGTTTTTTTTGCTTCTTTCCTTAGTTTATTAATCTATGATTTTTACTGCTGCTTATCGTGCTTTACAACGTCTTCTGACCTCGCAATATCGTATTATGATACTGAAAGCATTGGGGGTTACTTTTTTCATTCTCACCATTTTATGGTTATGTGTGCACCAACTTTTTGTGTCTTACTTTTGGCCCTGGATTGCTCAATTTCTTCCTGGACTCCCTAGTTGGGCGGGATGGATTGGTTTTAGCATGCTTATCATCTTTAATCTTGGGTTGGCTCTTTTGTTGGCTTTTTTGATTGCACCCATCACAGCTATGATTGGTGGTTTTTTCATTGACTCTGCTGCTGAAATCATTGAAAAGGAGGATTACCCAAACGAGCCTATTGGACAAGCCTTGCCGTTTCAGCGTTCTCTTATCATTTCCTTTAAATTTGTTATTTTAAGCCTTCTTGGTAATGGAATTGCTTTTATTTTATTCTTCATACCAGGTATTAATTTAATTGCTTTTTATCTTATTAATGGTTATTTGCTCGGTCATGAATATTTCTTGTTTGCGGCTTACCGTTTTCGAACAGAGCAAAATGCGCGTGCTTTTTTACATACTCATTACACAACAGTTTTTGGCGCAGGATTATTGATAGCGATTTTTGTTTCGATTCCTATTATTAATCTAGCAACACCGCTTTTTGCCGCCGCCTTTATGACACATTTACACAAAATGCTTTCCCAAAAGACCATAGCACGCATTACACAAAAATAGTGTTCCTTGACTTTAAGGTTAATAAAACTTGCCAGCCAAAGAAAGCATAATATAAAATTTTATGCTTTATCTTTTATTAAAGCAATATATTGATTTATAATGATAACTTATCGTTTCACAACATGAGTGAAAAACCTAAATATTATGAGGGTTTCTCATTTTAATCCTATTCATATTGGATCAATTGAAATCGTTTGTTGAAATGTCATAAACGGAGGTGGTGTGCGGATAAAAGTACTTTCAAAAAGGCGTGAAATATCTTTATATGAATCCTCTTAATGCAAACATTATCGTCGCATTGAAAACTGAAAAAGAGTATGATGGTGCCGCTTTGTACCTTCTATTTCAGTAAAAACGGATAGCATAATGTCTTTTATACCATTCATGGAGAGTGTATATTCTTCATAAGAGAGTTTTGGAAATTATTGAAAGATATCTGTGTAAAACAAGCGCGTAAATGAGTAATATAATGGTATTTTGAGCGTATTCTATTTTAATTGTAAAAAGCGTGCGCTTTAAAGAAACCTTTTGAAAAAAATCTTGCTCTGATGTTAGCGTTTCGCTAATATAGCGTTATTGTATTCATTATCTTTAATGGATTATTTTAGCCTTGTTAGCGCCTTATACTATAAGGTTTCTTTTCTTCAAAACTGTTGATACGAATGATTAATTGGATATTCATTTTTATTAAAAAATAAGGCGTTTGTTAACCATCGCAAGGAGTAAATTTTAACACCAAAGTAAAAAATACAAACATGTAAGTTCTTAAAACTTATGAGAAATTTATTATAGGGAATACTCTTCATGATGCATATGATTGTTATAATATGGGAAAAATTAAAAATTAAAAAACAAGCTATACGTACACTGAATAAAAGTATTAAATAGACTCCTTTGTTCAACCGGTAAAGCAAATGTGACTGCTTAAGTTCTATATTCTTTCAAATCATGCAAAAGATGCACAATATTTAAAGGAAGGTTATAAAGATGAACTGGATTACAAATTATGTTCGTCCTAAAATTAACTCTATATTGGGGCGCCGTGAAATTCCAGAAAATCTATGGATTAAAGATCCTACCAGTGGTGAAATGGTCTTCCATAAAGATCTGGAAGCTAATCAATTTGTAGCTCCCAATTCTGGTCATCATATGCGTATCAGTGCTAAAAATCGTCTCATGCATTTTTTTGATGATGGTGTTTATACAGCTCTTGAAAATCCAAAAGTTGTAACAGATCCTTTAAAATTTCGTGACGAAAAACGCTATATTGACCGGTTAAAAGATTATCGTTCTAAACTTGGGGTTGATGACAATATTTTAAGTGCACGTGGTACGATTGAGGGTTTGCCAATTATTGCAACTGTTCAAGATTTCGCCTTTATGGGTGGATCACTTGGTATGGCTTCAGGAGAAGCTATTATCAAAGCTTTTGATACTGCCATTGCTGAAAGGCGTCCGCTGGTTCTTTTTGCTGCTTCTGGTGGTGCACGCATGCAAGAAGGAACACTCTCGTTGATGCAAATGCCCCGTACAACAGTAGCGATTGAAATGTTGAAAGAAGCAAAGCTTCCCTATATTGTTGTGCTGACTAATCCAACCACCGGTGGTGTTACTGCTTCTTACGCCATGCTTGGTGATATTCACATTGCCGAGCCTGGCGCTATGATTGGTTTTGCTGGTCCACGTGTGATTCAACAAACTATACGCGAAACCCTACCAGAAGGTTTTCAAAGTAGTGAATATCTGCTTGAACATGGTATGATTGATATGGTTGTATCGCGTTTAGAAATGAAAACAACAATTGCGCGTATTTTACGCTTGATGATGAAACGCCCTGCTGTTTTTAACCCTTCCGATCCATCCCCAACAGACTCTCAAACATCGCTTTCTAGGACAAAAGCAGCTTAAGTTTATGCAACAAAGTCAAATACAAAGGGTGGTGGATGATTTACTAAAAAATTATCCGAAAAAATTTGATCTTTCTTTAGAGCGTATTGTTCACCTTTTAGAGCGTCTTGGTAACCCACATTTAAAACTTGCCCCTGTTATTCACATCGCTGGAACAAATGGCAAAGGATCTGCTTCAGCAATTTGCCGTGCTCTTTTGGAAAGTGCAGGATACCGCGTTCATGTTTATAGCTCACCTCATCTCGTCAACTGGAATGAACGCTGCCGGTTAGGTCAAAAAGGAGGTGGTCAACTTGTTACAGAAAACCAATTGGCTGAGACAATCCGTGAAATTATAAAAGTAAATCGTCAAGAGCCGATTACTATTTTTGAAATTTTTACAGCCGCTGCCTTTATGTTGTTTAGTATACATCCAGCTGATGTTGTCATTTTAGAAGTTGGATTGGGAGGACGTTTTGATGCTACCAATGTCGTTAACAAACCAGCTGTATCGCTTATTATGCCCATTGATTATGATCATGAGAGCTTTCTTGGAAATACAATTGCTCAAATCGCTTTTCAAAAAGGAGGGATTATCAAACCAAACGTTCCTGTAGTCATTGGGAAGCAAAATTATGAAGAAACTCTTGCTACTTTAATACCCCTTGCTAATAAAAATAAAGCATTTTATGCTCTCTTTGATCAAGATTATCAAAGTTATAAAGAACATGGACGTATGGTTTTTCAAAACAATCAAGGTCTCATGGATCTTCCCCTTCCTAACCTTATTGGAGACCACCAAGTTGCCAATGCTGGTGCATCTCTTGAAGCAGTTTATCAAGCGGGTTTTCAACTTTCAGAACAAACCATAAATGACGCTTTAAAAAATATTTATTGGCCCGCACGAATGCAGCATCTTACCCAAGGACTTTTGGTTGATCAACTATCTCCTGATATTGATTTATGGTTAGATGGTGGTCACAATCCTGCTGCAGGAAAAGTTATTGCGGCAGAACTTACACAATGGAGAAAAAAAACAGATCGCCCCATTATTATGATTGCTGGCATGCTTAATACCAAAGATGCTGTCGGTTATTTTCGTCCTTTAGCTAACCTTGTCGATAAAGTATATACGATACCGCTGCTTGACAATAATGCCAGTATCTCTCCAACAGACTTAGCTGAATCAGCCCAAAAAGTAGGAATCCCTGCTGCCCCAAAAGCGCACCTACAAGATGCTTTGCATAAAATTAAAATGGAATATAAAGAGGCTATTGTCCTTATTAGTGGTTCTCTTTATCTTGCGGGTGATATTTTGCGTGACAATAAAACACCACCGTGCTAGATAATTAACTATTTTTAAAGCTTTGAAAGATAGACTTTTTAATCATGCAACTTGATTGTGCACTTTATCAACATCCTAAACTCATTACTGTTTTTGGCGGATCCGGTTTTGTAGGACGACATGTCGTTGAAACTTTGACTAAGCGGGGATATCGCGTTCGCATCGCTGTTCGTTGTCCACAAAAAGCTTATTATATGCTCCAAATAGGAGAAGTAGGACAAACCCAAATGCTTAAAACAGATATCAAGCATCGTGCCTCTGTTGCACGCGCATTGCTTGGAGCTGATGCGGCAGTGTTTTTACCCGGTAGCTTAAAACAAGCAAATCAATCGAATTTTAAAAACACACAAATTGATGGTGTTTACAATGTTGCTGAATTAACAGCAGAAACTGGTATTCCGCTCATCTATATGTCAACACTTGTGGCTAACGAGAATGCTTCATGTCTTTATGCACGTGTTAAGTTTATGGGTGAACAAATCATTCATAACAAGCATCTTCAAGCAATTATTATCCGTCCATCCGTTATCTTTGGACCAGAGGATTGTTTCTTTAACACCTTAGCAGATTTGTCACGTTTTTTACCAATTATGCCTCTTTTTGGAAGTGGACAAAGCAAATTGCAACCCGTGTATGTTGGTGACGTTGCTGAGTTTATCGTGCGCGCTTTAGATGGACAGGTTGCTTGGGGAAAAAATTATGATCTTGGTGGTCCCCAGATTATCACCCTCCAAAATGCTCTTGAAAATATACTTAAAATCATTCGTCGTAAAAAAACAATCCTATCTATGCCTCTTTCTGTCGGTCTATTGATTGGAGGAATTTTGGGAACAATCGGTAAATTGCCTTTTGTACCAACACTCGTAACAGCCAATCAGATACGTTTTTTGCAAATGGATAACATTGTCTCTAAAGAAGCTATAGAGAATGGATATACGCTAGAAGGAGTAGGAGTTACTCCTAGAGCAATGGCAGCATTCTTGCCAAGTTATCTCTGGCGATTTCGTCCACATGGTCAATTTTCCCAAAACCTACTCGTCTAGAATAAATTCTTCCAAAACTGAGTTAATTATTTGATTTATAATTCATAGCGCGTTGTTAGCGGTTTTAGAATCAGAGTGTTCAATAGAGTGATGTTTTTGCATTTTTAATGCTCCATTTAGTATCACAAAAAATGTTTAATCGTATATCTATAGTCTTTTGATAAAAATCGTTGAAAACAGGAGAAAAGCACTTCTTATAAACTGTCTTTATCAAAGAGCAGGTTCAACATTGGAATCCTAAAGAACCGATTCTGAACTGCCTATCCATAAACATGATAATCTATGGCTTTGCATTTATATTATTTTGCTAAAAAGCTTAATAATGAGATTAAAGTAATTCTTCCTTTTTCAACAACCGCATAAGTGAGTAGAATACGAGTATACTACTTTCGATATTATCCCATAAAAATCAATATAAAAACTGTAAAGCAATGCACCATTTTTATTATTTAAAAGGTATTCCCTCTGGAGACTTTTAAAAGCTTTAAAGTTACGTGAAAAGGATAGAATTTTGTTTATATAATAAGACTTATCATGAAGATCTCTTATTCTGTCAGTAATATCACTATTCAGATCCATAAATGCATATTTTTTGCACAAATTTATGGAGATTTTAAAAGAGCTTTTTCACATAAAGAAGTCCTCTTCTTGTCTTGCATTTTTTTTTAATTTCTCCTACCGTCTTGGAAAAACTTATTTTAAAGGAATGAAGAATGGCAGCTCAAGATTTTGTTGTCAAAGATATTGCACTTGCCGCTTATGGTCGTAAAGAACTTGATATTGCTGAAACTGAAATGCCTGGTTTGATGGCTTGTCGTAAGGAGTTTTCTTCCAGCCAACCTTTGCGCGGAGCGCGTATTTCTGGCTCATTGCACATGACAATTCAGACAGCTGTTTTAATTGAAACATTAAAAGCGATTGGCGCCGATATACGATGGAGCTCTAGCAATATTTTTTCTACGCAAGACCATGCAGCAGCAGCTATCGCCGCAACAGGCATTCCTGTATTTGCCATTAAAGGTGAAACATTGGAAGAATATTGGACTTATATAGATGCAATCTTCCAATGGCCAGATGGTAATCCTTCCAATCTTATTTTAGATGATGGAGCTGACGCCACAAACTATATTTTAATGGGAAGTCGTGCAGAACAAAATAAAGATATTTTATCGCATCCCAAAACAGAAGAAGAAGAAATTTTTTTCAAACAAATACAAAAGCGTATGGATGCAACGCCAGTTTTTTTTACACGACAGCGCGCGGCAATTAAAGGTGTAAGCGAAGAAACCACAACAGGTGTAAACCGTCTTTATCAGTTACAAAAAGAAGGACTTCTACCTTTTCCTGCTATTAATGTTAATGATAGCGTCACTAAATCAAAGTTTGATAATAAATATGGATGTAAAGAATCATTGGTCGATGGTATTCGACGTGGAACAGATGTGATGATCGCTGGTAAAACTGCCATTGTCTGTGGTTATGGTGATGTAGGAAAAGGTTCAGCAGCATCTCTTTCTGGTGCTGGGGCTCGTGTTAAAATAACAGAAATTGATCCTATTTGCGCTCTTCAAGCCGCTATGGATGGCTATGAAGTTGTTAATTTGGATGATGCTGCTTCCAGTGCTGATATTATCATCACGACAACAGGCAATAAAGATGTTGTTCGTTTAGATCATATGCGACAAGTAAAGGATATGTGTATTCTTGGAAATATTGGTCATTTTGATAACGAAATCCAAGTCGCTGCCCTTAGAAATTTGCCATGGACAAATATTAAACCACAAGTTGATATGATCACCTTTCCCGATGGAAAACGCATCATTTTGCTCTCTGAAGGGCGTTTGTTAAACCTCGGGAATGCGACTGGGCATCCTTCTTTTGTCATGTCAGCCTCGTTTACTAATCAAGTTTTAGCGCAAATTGAACTTTTTACCCGTTCAGAACACTATACAAATGAAGTCACTGTTTTGCCTAAACATCTTGATGAAAAGGTTGCACGTCTACATCTGGATCGGTTAGGAATAAAATTAAGTGTTTTATCAGAAGAACAAGCCGCTTATATTGGAGTCTCACCACAAGGACCTTATAAACCAAACCATTATCGTTACTAATACGTTTCCTTGGGTTAAAAAAGGGAAAGATGCCGTGCTCAGCTTTGGTGACTATAACCCCAAAGAAAAAGCTCAAAAAGAGATCCGAATCTATACGTATATATTTTGCCTTTTTTTCTTTTTTTCTCCAACATGCGCTTTTGCTCAGTCATTGGAAGGTTATTTACCATTTTTCTTCACTTTGCCGAATGGTCCATGGCTGCTTTTAGCGCTGTGTGGAGGAATTTCTTGTGCTTCACTTCTCACGTGCCTAGCTGTTATTATGCGTGCAAAAAAAACTGCACAGAAGCCTTTGAAGATAATTCAGGCAAATTTTTCTGAAAAACTTAAATATTATGAATGGCTTCTGGAAGAAACCGAGCAATTCCTTCTTATTTGGGAAAATCCAACAACCTTACCCCGTGTCGTTGGTGCCCTTTCTGCATTGCAAAAAATAGGAATCGACCAGAAAGATTTTCAGCGTTTTGAGCTCTGGGTTGAAGAAAATTCTCTGCGAGAACTTGATTATGCATTGACTCAACTACGTTGTAAATGTCACCCTTTTGATCTTTCTATCACCACCACAAACAATGTACCGCTACAAGTTACAGGAGTCATCGCAGGAACAGTCGCTATTGCTCGTTTTCAAGATATCTCAAAACAACAGAGTGAAAATGCTCGTTTACAGAAAGATATCGCCCGCCTTCTTACTGAACTGAGAATGCAGCGTAATCTTCTTGATCTTATTCAAGAGCCCGTATGGATAAAAGATTGTGAAGGAAAAGTTTGTTTTATCAATCGCGCCTTTAGAGAAATGACAGATTTTCGTGAAGGCAGTGATGAAGTGGGGGATCTTTTCAATGAAAATACACAACGCAAAACAGATGAAATAGAAACAATTTTTCAAGAACATGTTCACACAGTTATTGATGGAGAACGACATCGTTTTCATCTCACACGTATTACAACAGCCGAAGGGATGGCAGCTTTTGCGCGTGATGACAGCGCATATGAAAATCTTGCTCATGAATTAAGTTATGTTCTTCAAAGCCATTGTGAAACACTTGACCAAATTTCAACAGCTGTAGCTATTTTTGATACAAACCAAAAATTAAAATTCTGTAATCATGCTTTTAAAATTTTATGGCCGTTGGAGACTTCCTTTTTAGAAAGTGAACCAAGCCATACATTATTTCTTGAACGTCTACGTGAAAAAGGGCTCATTGCTGAACACCCCGATTGGCGCGCATGGAAAGAAGAACTTTTTAAAGCCTATCGACAAACAGAATCGAACCAACAAATTTGGAATCTTCCAGATGGGCGTACGGTGCGTGTTATCTCGAACCCTCATCCACAAGGAGGTGTCACTTGGCTTTACGAAAACCTTACAGAAAAAATTGATCTTGAACGCCGTTATAATACACTTATTAAAATACAAGGTGAAACACTTGATAAACTTTCCGAAGGCGTGGTTGTTTTTGGTACTGATGGACGCCTTCGTTTATCGAATCCTGCCTTGTCGAAATTGTGGTCTCTTCCTTATAATTTACTGGTAGAAGGGACCCATATTACACAGTTACAAAGCCATTGTTCAGCCTTAACCTTAGGACAAGAATGGGATCAATTTACCAAATTCATTACCGGTTTTGCTGAAAAACGTGAAACATATTCAGGTCGTATAGATCTTAAAAATGATATGATTATTGACTATACTCTGGTTCCTCTTCCCGATGGACAAACAATGCTTACTTTTGTGAATGTTACAGATACTGTCCATGTTGCACGTGCTCTTCAAGAAAGAAATGAAGCATTAGAAAGTGCTGATCGTTTGCGTAATGAATTTGTCCAACATGTTTCCTATGAATTGCGTACACCTCTCACCAATATTATTGGATTTTCCGATATTTTACGTGATCAAATTTTCGGCTCTATCAATAAACGTCAACAAGAATATCTTGGGCATATTCATTCAGAATCAGGAACTCTTTTAAATATTGTTAACGATATTCTTGATCTTGCTACCCTCGATGCAGGCATTATGGAGTTGGACATAAAATCGGTTAATATTGCAGATGCTATGATACAAGCAGTAGCACGTGTAGAAGATCGCCTTAATGGACGGCATATTACGCTTTTACAACAAATTTCTCCTTCCTTAAATTCTATTTCTGCTGATGAAAAGCGCTTGCATCAAATTTTTGTGAATGTACTGAGTAATGCTATTAATTTTGCAACGGAGGCGAGTACTATTGAATTTTGCGTCGATGAACAAGATGATAACATTGTCTTTAGCGTTCACAATCAGGGCTCTGACATCCCAGAAGACGTTCTTGATCGTATTTTTAAACGTTTTTCTTCCCATTCACACCATGGTGGGCGTGCGGGAGCGGGTCTTGGCCTTTCCCTTGTAAAAAGTTTCGTTGAACTACACGGTGGACATGTTGAAATTCTTACCGGTTCTGGAAAAGGAACAACAGTTAAATGTTTTTTCCCACTCTCCAAAGGAGATACGATTTTTTAATTTTAACCTTTATGATAACAAAAATTTTTCATCCATTTCATGGAACTTTTAATGAATTTTAGTTTTTTTCTTGAAAATGAAGAGGCAACAAAGCTTTTTGCACAAAATTTAGCTCTTTCTTTAAAGCCAGGAGATCTTGTAACGCTGCAAGGAGATCTTGGAACTGGAAAATCAACCATTGCACGTACAATCATTCAAACACTTGCGAACGATAACACTATGGATGTTCCAAGCCCTACTTTTACTCTTGTGCAAAGCTATCAACTTCCAAAGTTTGAAATTATTCATGCTGATCTTTATCGCCTTTCTATGGCAGAAGAAATTGATGAATTAGGGCTTCATGAAGCTCGTGAGAAAAATATTTTACTTGTTGAATGGCCAGAAAGAAATACAGCTCTTTTAGAACTCGCCACTTTTGCACTCACCTTACACTATAAAGAACATGGGCGTCATGTAACAGTTAGATCAGCGCAACATTCCATTGAATGTTTGCAACAGTCTTTTACAATTCGTACATTTTAAAAAAACATGAACATCATCATTTTTTAATTTGATAATACCTCAGTACTACCTATGAAATCTGAGATGATAGACAACATAAAGAAGGCTTCATGGAGGCACCAACCATGGAAGATGAAACGAAATGATGACTCTTTTATATAACAATGACATAAATTGCAAAGGACAGCCGTTAATTTATAGAAATTCATCAATTTATTTTAGAGAATCTGATACCTACAATTTTGATTTTAGAGAATAGTATAAGAGAATTTTAAATTGAAGTGATAACCCTTTAGAAGAGCATTATATAACCTGTAGTGAATTGCTTGTCTCTTTCTGCTTAAAAATTGTGAGCTTCAGAAAAGTAATTTGCAAAGTTTTTGCTTAAAATCTCCCTTTATGTGTTGAAAACACTATCTATCTCAATAGTCTTATCTAAGAAGAAATACCTTTAATGAAATTATCATTCACCCAATATTTTTAACGCGCCTATAAGGAAAGAATTGCATATATTCTTCATACAAAGCAATTTTTTATAAAAAATGGCCAATTGAATCATGCATAAAAGCACGAATTCTTAAATTCATTTAAAATTTTGATTTTTATTGTCTTTTCATTATAACATAATGCAAAAAAGAATATTTTAAAAAAGTCAAAAGGAGAGACAAAATTTCTCTCCTTTATAGTAATTATACGTGGAATTAACTAAGCCCATCTTTTATCCATTCAGAAAGACGTCCTTTAGAGGTAGCGCCAACCATATTCGATGAAATATTTCCATTTTTAAACATTAATAATGTAGGGATAGAACGTACTCCGTATTGGGTAGCCAGTTCCGGATTTTCATCAATATTTACCTTAGCAATTTTAACTTGATTTTGCATTTCTATTGAAATTTCATCCAACATTGGAGCAATCACTTTGCAAGGGCCACACCATTCTGCCCAAAAATCAACCACAACAGGGGTGGAAGAAGTTAGAACTTCACTTTCGAAATTGTCCTTATCAACTTTTATACACGTCATTGATTTATCCTTTATATTCACCTTTTATAGATTGGTATAATAACAATTCATATCAAGTTATTGCAAAGATAAATTATTAAAGGACTTTTTTACACTAGGGATTGTGCGTTGTGTTTGTTTGAGCGATTTTATGAAAGTAAATAAAATGTAAAAATGCTTTGCAAGGAAAAGAGTAACTTATAAGGCAACTTCACTAAGAAATGCCTCAAGTTTTTCTGGAGGAAGTTTAAAAATTTTGGCTTCTTTACTGTAGATAAGCAGAGCCTGTATATCTTTATCGGGATGAATAGCTTGCAATAACTTTCGATAAAGAGCCATTTGCAACCAATGATGAGAAGCAATAGCAGCTTCATTTTCTGGCGGGGTTCCTGTTTTAAAATCTGCAAAGATAACGCTGTTTTGCGTGATGTAGAGACGGTCAATTTGACCAGAGATTGCTTGTTCTTTTCCACGAATTTTCACAATACCCATTAAGGAGACCTCAGCACGTGAATGCTCAGAGAAAAGGGGTTTGAGATAAACATGATCTAATATTTTCCAAATATGGCAAAGAGCATCTTCTCTTTGGCTCTCATGCCAATGAGAGGCTTTGATATTGAGATAGTTTCGAGCATAATCTCGACGTTTTTGTGGGGGACAATCGGGTAAATACTGTAACAATCGGTGAACGAGATTACCATATTCAATGGAAAAAGCTCTGTTTGTGTTCATGGCTCCTAAAACAGGTGAAGTGGTAAGCTGTTTTGGACTTGAGGACAGCTCTGTATCAGCTTCAATGGAAAGGCTCGCCACTGACGGTTTTAACGGTTTTGGTAACACTGGTTCTGCTGGTACTTTATGGGAGAAAAAGTCTGGTAGAGGTGGAAGTGTTTGGCACTCAACGGAAGAAATTTTTTGGTTTATAGAAGTAGAAGAAGGCGGTGTAATGCAATAACGCCAAGCTGCAATATCTTCCGCAGGACCTTTTATAGCTACCGCATGTGGTTCGAGAGCTCTCTTTACCAGTTGTAACCATGTATGAGATGGCGTTTTCGGACCTTTATACCCGCAAACAAACAAGCGATCTTCAGCGCGTGTCATTCCTACATAAAGAAGGCGCCTATACTCCTCTTCAGCACGCTCTTTTAAACGCAAAATTGCTTGTTTAGAAGGCATTGTATCGAATTCTGCATTAGGGCGCCAGATAAAAGCTTGTTGGTCACTCAAATATGCATTGTTCAAGGGAACTTCAAGCAAGTGAGGTGAATGCTGGGGATGCCAAATCGCACTACCGGGATCAACTAAAAATACAACAGCAGCCTCCAGTCCTTTTGCGGCGTGAACAGTCATGATGCGAATTTCTTCATGATTTTGGTCAAACTCACGTTTAATTTCTGGTTCACTGACACTTAATGTTTCCAAAAAAGCTTGTAATCCTGGTAACCCCGTTTTTTGAATCGCGAGTGTGTAGTCCATAAAAGCATCAAGCACATCATTGGCTTCCGAGCCTAAGCGCGCTAAAATTTTTTGTCGTCCCTTATCATCATTTAAGATATGACTATAGAATTCGAAGACTGGTATTTTATCCACTAAAGTACGATATTGACTCAAGCTTTCAAAAGTATCTTTAAAAGGAATATGCGACGATGCCTGTTCACAAAGGCTTTTCCAAAGGGAGCCTGTACGGTGAGCGGCAAGTTGATAAAGTTCCTCTTCGCTAAGCGCAAAGAGTGGACTTTTTAAAACACAAGCAAGAGACAAATCGTCTTGTGGTTGCAAAACAAAACGTCCGAGTGCCATTAAATCACGCACACTCATATGTTTTATAAGCTGTAAACGGTCTGCACCAGCGACGGGTATATTGCGTTGTTTAAGGGCACGAGAAAGCGCTAGGGCAAATTGATCACGCTTACGAACCAAAACCATAATATCACTAGCACGCAATAACCGCCCTTTTGCTGGAAGCATTTCTCCTTTGTGTAACCAGCCTGCAATCGTTTCAGCAACTTTTTCTGCCAAACGTACTGCTGGTATATCTAAATGATCAACAGTTACATGCCAATCATCAGGAAATTCGTCTTTTTCTTTAGAAATGGCATCCCATAAAATAACTTCACCTGGACTGTGAGTACGGATAGCTTCGTGTATGGTTTTTGTATTTTCTGCTGAAAGCCCTTTATAATTCTCTGGTGTTTCAAAGACAAGATCCACACTTTTAAGAACATCGGCTGTGGAGCGAAAAGAGTAATTCAATTGTATTTTTTCAAATTTCTGCTTTGCTTGTTGTGCTTTTTTTTGAATAATTTTGCCATTTGCAGCAAAATTTTCTGGTGCAGCGCCCTGAAAGGAATAAATAGACTGTTTTTCATCTCCAACAGCGAAAAGAGTACGTATATTGTCACGTTGACTATGACCTGTAAAAAATTCTTGCGCTAAAAGTTGAATAATTTTCCATTGATCAGGGTTCGTATCTTGTGCTTCATCAAGCAAAATATGATCAAGACCCTTATCAAGTTTATAGTGCACCCATTGGCTTGCACCTTTGCGCTGTAACAAATGGAGTGTGCGCTCAATGAGATCATCAAAGTTTAAAAAACCATTGGCTTTTTTTAAATTTGCATAAATTTTGAGATAAAGGGCACAAAGCTGAAAAGCAGCCATATTGAGGGTGGCAACTTTTGCACAGTGATATTTTTCTAAAAGAACAGAAAGCTTGCTTTGTTTATCTTTAATCAATTGTTGAATAAAAGGCCAAATTTCATCTGATTTTTTAGACGATATAAGTGCAAAATTACGAGGTTTACCTTCTGTTGTAAAATAAATATTTGAAACAATATCAATGATAGTTTCTTCATCACAAGCGGTTTCTAATTGGGGAAGTTTTTCAATGATACTCTTAGTGTTTTTATTCCCATGGGTTTCACAATGGTTAAGAGCATAAAGAGGAAGACGAGCAGTCTGTTGAATTTTTTCTAGTAATTGCTGATTTGTATCATCAGGTGCTAAATTAAACAGCGCCCGCAATTTCTCTTCTCCATTTTCAGACAGAAGAGAAGACAAAAAATCAGACAGTTTATGTTGCTTTTCAGCTGCTTCATACAGCAATTGGTTAAAAGTATGTTCACTGATAACCTTAAGCAGCTGTTTTAGAGCGGGTTGTATATCATGATGCTTTAAAAGTTGGCAGCGGGCTTCTTGTAGTAATTTCTTGCGGTTGATATCATCTATGAGTTCAAAATGTCCAGCAATATTGGCTTCTAGCATAAATTGATGCAAGAGAGATTCGCAAAATGCGTGAATAGTCTGTATTTTCAAACCACCAGGTGTTTCTAAAGCACGAGCAAAGAGTTGGCGCGCATAGGTTATTTTTGTTGCACTGATAGGTTTGTTTTCAAACTTCGATAAGATTTCTTTAAGCTGTGCATCATCGAGTTCATTCCAGCTGGAGAGTGTGCGAAAAATCCGCGATTGCATAACAGCGGCGGCGGCTCTCGTGTAAGTAAGGCATAAAATACGTGCTGGAGAAGTACCGTTTAAAAGCAAACGAATAACGCGTTCGGTTAGAACATGGGTTTTTCCAGATCCTGCATTTGCAGAAACCCATACATGTGTTTTTGGATGTGTTGCTGTTGCTTGTGCATCAAGGGCTGCTTCAGGAATAGAAAAAAGAGTCATGATTGATCTCCTTTATGAAATCCATTTGACCATTCCCATAAGCGTGCCAGATGATCATAGTCACTTTCATATTGTTTTAACATAGGGACTGCGTGTGAAAGATAGCCTTGTTGTGGATTTTGATAATACTCCATTAACGCGATAAGATGTTCCCACGCCCTTTCACCAAGATTAATAACATTTTGGTGATCTTTTTCCGCTTTTTCTGAAAGAATTAATTGAGGAGTAATCTTACCTTTTCCATTAAGAGGAATATAAAATAGTTTTGAGGGGGACAGATTTTGAAAATCTGTAAAAGCTCCTCTCATTAATAGAGCGGTTTCCAATGCTAATTGTGGAAATAATAATTCGCGAACCTGTTTTGATGAAGGGGGTGTACTCGTTTTAAAATCAAGTATTTCAACCGTTTTGTTTGGCAATATATCAATACGATCAGCACGTCCTGAAAGAGTTACCCCTGTTGTACCTATGGGTATTTTTTGCGATTCCACTTCCGAATGTCGTATTCGGGGTTCTAGACTTTGTTCCCATTGCAAAATAAAGGGAGCAAGATTTTCAAATGTATTCCACCAGATTGTTTCAACATCAGCAGGCAAATTAAACTTATCAAATTCTTTACGTCCAATAGCGAGCAACACATCTAATGCATTTGCAGCATTTAGATTTTTTATTTGTGTGCAAAAATCTGCAAGAATAGCGTGATAAAGTGTTCCGCGTTCAGAAGCACCAAGGTCATGAATAAGGGCTTTAAGTGGTTTGAGCCTTAAGATTTTTTTAGCATAAATGGCATAAGGGTCATGGCGTAACGTTGTTATTTCGGTGATGGAAAAATGACGTGGACGCACTGCAATGGGTGGCACAGGGCAAGGGCGTGTTGCACAAGCAGACATGTCCGTATTGTCAAGCATCTTTGCCCAATGGCGTATCTTTTCACCTCGTGCACGGATTTGTTTCCAAACTTGTTGTCCTACGACAGTTTCTAAGCGTTGTAGCCAGCGTGAAGGGAGAGAAGGAACATGATCAACTCGTAGTGCTCGGCTCATCACCACTTTATCCATTCCCATCGCCCATTGAAAATCATGCGCGGAAAGACCAATACGCTGTTCTGGTGGTTCCAGAGTTAACATCATTTTCATCGGTCGCGATAAAAAAGCATCATTTCGGGTTGATATCGGCCATGATCCTTCATTAAGACCACCAATGACCACTGTATCAACCGTTTGCAAACGCGATTCCAAAGTACCCCAGATGAATAAACGTGGATGTCCTCCAGGCGAAGGTGCGACGGAACGGGTTGCTATTATGGCAGAAAACATAGCGGGCCATTCACAAAGATGAAATGTTAATCCCGATTGATCACTGACCAATTCACGCAAAAAATTTGATAAGGCTTGTCCTGCTTCATGTTGATAAAGATGTGCAAGAGAATTATCCTCATTGCGACCAAAATTTTCAAAAACCTCAACAGTTGCTATTGCAGCCTCATTGATGGTGCATTCTTTCTCTTGTTTCATAAGAGACGTTAAAGGCTCAACAGCTTTTTTTAAAAGATGACAAAAGAGACGTGCTTCTTCACATTTCTGCTGATCAAGGGTGTTATTTTCAGAACTATTATGAAAAGATGTTTCAATCCATTTTTCAAGAAATTGATCACATTCGCAAAGATTAATACGCCCTGTATTCCCTCGAAGAACAAAAAGTTCAAAATTTTCTGCCATTTCCCGTAAACGATGACGATTTTGTTGGAGTGTTGTAAGGGGATGTTTAAGAAGAGAAAGAAAAGCAATGGGATCATCAGGTTGCAATACATTTTCTAAGATAAGTCGTAAGAGAGTTACAGGCAATGTTTGTGCAAGTGGTATTCCGCCTGAATCATTTGCTTCAATTCCAAATCGCTGTAATTCCACAGCAACACGGCGTGCTAAATTACGGTCATTTGTAATAAGGGCTGCAGTTTTTTGAGGTTCTTCAATAGCTTTGCGTAAGGTAACAGCTATAGCGAGAGCTTCTTCACGTTCATTTATAGCTTCAATAAATGACCAATCTGCACAAAGATTTTCATAATCATCACGGATAATTTGTATCCATTTATCTGTTGTAGAAGCAGGTCGGAGTGCTTCTGATAAAAGAGCCATTCGTTTTTTCTTTGTTATACTTTGTTGGCCAATTTCGCAAACATGATGACGTTGACACTCCATGAGAGTTAGAAGTTTTTTTAAATGATATTGAGGATGG
>NZ_JBHIOZ010000011.1:0-5243 GCF_042195805.1 Bartonella sp. AP57NXGY
GTAATGGTTTGGAACACGTTTGTTATGCCCCAATAAATTAACTTCTGTTCTGCCCTACTAAAAAGTCTTAAATGGCACAAAAAAACGCTTCAAAGCGTTTTTTTTATTTGCTCATATATTAAAATCTTGAAGAAAAGGATTATTTTGGCGCTCATAGCCTATGCTACTTTTGGGACCATGCCCACAGATAAAACAAACATCATCGCCTAAGGGTAAAACTTTTTCTCGAAGAGATTGCATCAATTTTTCATAAGAACAGAAGGGGAAGTCCGTACGTCCAATAGAACCACGAAAGAGAACATCACCCAAGAGGGCTAAGCGCTCTTTTTCATTGAAATAAATAACATGACCAGGGGAATGTCCTGGGGTGTGAAAAACCTTAAACACATGTCCAGCAAAATGAACGCACTCACCATCTTCTAACCATTGGTCAGGAATACAGATGCAAGCATCAGTGATGCCATAATTTTTTGCGCTTTCGCTCACGGCATCCATCACAGGCTTATCATCGCGATGTGAACCGATAATTTTTACATTAAGCGCTTCTTTCACTTGCATTGCTGCTCCTACATGATCAAAATGACCATGTGTTATCCAAATAGCCTCAACGATAACACCATTCTTTTCGATTACGTCTTGAATTCGTGGCCAATCACCACCAGGATCAACGAGAACCCCCGTTTTACTTTCACTATCAAAAAGCAAAGTGCAATTTTGTTGGAATGTCGTAACTGGAATAATATGTATATTAAGACTACCCATAATATCCTTTTCAAAAATAACTTTTTTAAATTTATAAATAAAACTTTCTTTCCTTTAAGGTAAAGGTGCTGCTCGACAGCTTTATACAACTTATGTAAACTTGCATTTTGTGTAAACTAAATTTTTATCAAGGTTTTTTTAAGAATGAGCAATCACGTTCAAGTTTTGTGTGACGATGCCCCTCACCTTCTTGTGATTGATGACGATACACGTATTCGCAATCTTTTATTTCAGTTTCTCATTAAAAATGGATTTCGTGTTTCAGTTTCAGCTAATGCGAATGAAGCAAGACGACTGTTAGTAAGTTTAGATTTTGATCTTCTTATTGTTGATGTCATGATGCCTGGCGAAAACGGTATTGATCTCACTCATTCACTCCGCCAAACAAAAGATGTCCCTATCTTTATGTTAACAGCTTTATCAGAAATAGACAATCGTATCCGTGGATTAGAAGCAGGGGCAGATGATTATCTGGCTAAGCCGTTTGACCCTCGTGAACTTCTCCTTCGCATCAACGCCATTTTACGACGTGGTTTTCCCCCTCACCAACCTAAAATTGAGCAAATAGTTTTTGGTCCTTATATATTTTCAATTTCACGACGCGAACTCAAAAAAGGAGGAGAAATTATTAAATTAACAGATAAAGAACAAGAAATGATGGTCATGTTTGCCGAAAATGCAGGCGATACAATTCCGCGCCATAAATTCGCGACCGATGACAGCAATATAAGTGAACGTGCCATTGATGTGCAGATCAACCGCCTTCGTCGTAAGATCGAAAAAAACCCAGCACTGCCTATATGGCTCCAAACCGTGCGAGGAATAGGGTATAAACTCTCTATTGAATAGGCACAAGAATGATCAAACCTTTAAGATTTTTTCTTCGATGGTTAACGAAAAAAATGCCTAAACGGCTTTATGCTCGCTCTTTGATCATTATCATTGCTCCCATGGTGCTTCTGCAAACGGTGATTGCTTATGTCTTTATGGAACGCCATTGGCAAATGGTAACGGAGCGTCTTTCAACGGCTGTCGTGCATGATATTTCAGCCATTATTGATATTCTTGAAACATATCCCCAACAAGATAACTATGAAGATATCAAGCGTATTGCACAACAACGTATGGGATTAAATATTTCTATTCTATCTCCTACCTCCTTACCCCCTCCAGGACCTAAGCCATTTTTTGCAATTCTTGACTATTTTTTAAGTGAAGAAATCACCCGCCAAATTAACCGTCCCTTCTGGATCGATACCGTAGGAGATTCTGATCTTGTTGAAATCCGTATCCACCTTGGTCACAACATTTTACGCGTCTTTGCTCCACGCAGCCAAGCCTATGCTTCCAATACTGCTATTTTTTTAAGCTGGATGGTAGGAACAGCTCTTGTTTTATTGCTGATAGCAATTTACTTTTTACGCAATCAAATCAAACCGATTCAACAATTGGCTGAAGCAGCAGAAAGCTTTGGACGCGGTCGTCCTTTACCAAAAGGATTTCAACCACAAGGAGCTGATGAAGTCCGACGTGCAGGCATCGCTTTTTTACGCATGCGTGAACGTATTGAACGCCAAATTGAACAACGTACCATGATGCTCTCAGGAGTAAGTCATGATTTAAGAACCATTCTTACACGCTTTAAACTTCAGCTGGCATTAGTAAATACTGACTTTGATATTAAACCGCTTGAGCAAGATGTAAGTGACATGCAAAATATGTTAGAAGATTATCTTGCTTTTGCTCGTGGTGAAGGAAGTGAAAGTGTCAAGACTTTTGATTTAAATGCTCTTATGCAAAAATTCTCCACCGATGCTCGTCTTCACAAACGTCAATTTTCTTACACTATTGAAGGTCCTACAGAAATACAAGTACGTCCCCGTGCTTTTACACGCTTGGTCAGCAATCTTGTATCAAATGCATTTTGTTACGGCACGACCGTTAAACTAACCGCTAACTCTCAACAAGAATCTTTTATATTAATAATCGATGATAATGGACCTGGAATTCATAAAAATATGCGCACAGAAGTTTTTAAGCCATTCTTTCGACTTGATAAAGCGCGAAATCAAGATGCAAGTGGAACAGGACTTGGTCTTTCTATTGCTCAAGACATAGCACGCAGCCATGGTGGCAATATACAATTAGATGAGAGCCCACTCGGGGGAGTGCGCGCTATTCTTGATGTCCCCCTATGAGCAATATTTCCGCAAACCGTCTGTAAAAATAACAGACTGTATATTTTAGGCATTCCCTACAGTTTCAAACAAAGTGTACTGTAGTGCCTTGTAAGCACTTTCTCCCGACAAAGCAACCATCTGAAATGCAACATAATGGCTTTCACAGGCTTTAAGTGCATGTATCAACAATGTTTCAACCTGTATATGAGATGGATGCATCCCACCAGCCAAAAGAAGACCTTGTCGATAAATAACTGAATTATTCCTTTGCCAGTAATCAAAATGTCCCAACAACAACTTTTCATTAATTGCTAGCAATAAGCGCTGTATTTCAGCTGTTCGAGCATTTTTAATAGAGAGATCAAACGAACAAGCTAAATGAAGTGCTTCATGCTCTTCCATCCATGAAAAAGCAAGACGATAGTTTGCGCGTTTTCCTTCCACACAAACGCTAATTTCATCTTGTGCATCCCGCTCAAACGACCAATCATATTCACAGGCAATCTGTTCGATAAAGTCAACAGGGTGCTCTTTTCTTTCTGTGGCGCAAAATGCAAGCCTCATCACAATCCTCAATCATCTTAAAACATTGTCAACAGAATATAAACCGTCTCAACTGTAACAATATTTTGCTACAATCAGAACCTTTACACCAAACAAATACACATAAAAACATCGACAGTACACAAACACCCAGAACACAATCGCGCTGTTTAGGGCAACCTGATAGTCATAAAACGAATCATCAAGTCTTTTCAGTGTATTGATACAATTTCATAGCGCCAGCCCCCCTGATTCAAAAAAATGTACTTTACCCAAAAAAAAATCAAAAATAAACAAATGCTCCGCTCTAACAGACTCAAGATTAAGCATTTTTTAGTTTCACGCATCATATTGAAAAATTGGGGATATTTTTTTGAAGATTCTTTTTTTTAAACTATTTTACTTTTTTGTGTCTGCGTTTTTTTTAATCATCTTTTTTTAAATCATCAAGGCGTCTTTTCAAATCAGCGTTATCAGCATGGATTTTCAGCACCATCTCCTTAAAAGTCTCAAACTCTTCGCGAGAAACAAGATCAAGTTTGTTTGCTATCTTTTCAGCCTGCACACGAAAAGCTGTTCCAGCTTCACGTCGTATGCCTTGCGCAACGTCAGCAGCATCCGTTGCTAATTTTGCTAATTCATCAAGAATACGATTTGATCCATTACGCATAACCTTTTTCCTTAAATTTTAATTATTGACGCACGCATTATAGCGTATTCTCATAACATTTAGATACTGTAATTTGTTCCTTTTACTCTATATTTTACATACTGTGCAGATTTTTCATAATGATTTTGTTTAAGATTTTTTAATATTCCTTTTATCACCATATTTTTTACCGCGATAAATCAGTGGAAATCTATCTCCCTTTCTGACTAGCCTCCCTACTGACTTGACCATTGTGTATTCATCTGTCATTTCTGACCATCAGAGTCACTTCATATTCATCTCGTATAATGTAAGATGCTTAACTCATGAACAATTTGTCTTGTCCAACCATTGCTTTTCCGTCTTTTCTTGATCCTGTTATTATCCAGCTAGGTCCCATAACACTTCATTGGTATGGACTTGGTTACGTGCTGGGTATTCTTTTTGCTTGGTGGTATGCGCAAAAATTATTAAAAAAAACATCTCTATGGTATAGAAACTATCCTCCTATGGATAAAGAAAAAATCGGAGATTTTGTTGTCTGGTCTGCCATAAGTGTTGTTGTCGGAGGGCGTTTAGGACAAGTTCTTGTATGGGATCCCATTTACTATTTTAACCATCCAAGTGCTATTATTGCCGTATGGGATGGGGGAATGTCCTTTCATGGCGGACTTATTGGTATTATCATTGCTATGATCTGGTTTGCCCGTAAAAATCGTATTAACATACGAGCCATGTTTGATATCATTGCTGCAGGTGCTCCTATTGGTATCGGCATTGTACGAATCTGCAACTTCATTAACCAAGAATTATGGGGTAATATTACTACACGTCCTTGGGCTGTTTGTTTTCCTCTCGATCCTTACTATTTACCGCGCCATCCAAGCCAGCTTTACGAAGCATTTATAGAAGGATTTCTTCTCTTCATCATCCTGTGTCTTCTTATTTTTGGGTTCAAAGCATTAAAACGTCCCGGTACTGTATCAGGAACATTTATTATAGGCTACGCAGTAACACGCAGCATTTCTGAAATTTACCGTGCGCCTCAAGAAGATCCAGAATGGTTTTCGACTCTTTTCCATTCTACTGGTTTTACCTATGGCATGGCT
>NZ_JBHIOZ010000011.1:5343-29174 GCF_042195805.1 Bartonella sp. AP57NXGY
TTTACCGTGCGCCTCAAGAAGATCCAGAATGGTTTTCGACTCTTTTCCATTCTACTGGTTTTACCTATGGCATGGCTTTATCTCTTCCCATGCTTCTTGTAGGGTTTTATCTTCTTCTCCACGCCTTTAAATATAAACCGACAGAAAATGGCCAATCTCAAAGAAAAAATTAAAGAAATTATTGTCCTTAATGGACCAATCACTGTTAGCCAATATATGACGTTGGCACTCACCGATCCCCAATTTGGTTATTATCACACACAAACCCCTTTTGGACATGCTGGTGATTTCATTACAGCACCTGAAATAAGCCAATTATTTGGAGAGATGATTGGCATTTGGACTCTTGCAAGCTGGAAAGCTCAAGGGTGCCCTCACCCTTTTATTCTCGCTGAAATAGGTCCAGGACGAGGAACTTTGATGGATGACATTTTGCGAACTATCCAAAAGCTCTCTCAAACGGCATTTAATGCTGCTGAAATTTTTCTGATCGAAATAAGCAAAAAACTTGCAAAAGAACAAAAAAAGCGCCTTTTCTCTTATCAAAAACAAATCCATAGCATTGAAAATTTTAATCAAATTCCTTCAAATCCTCTCTTCCTCATTGCTAATGAATTTCTCGATACACTCCCTATCAACCAATATATTAAAGTCAATGGAGAATGGAAAGAGCGCCGCATTACAGTCAATCAAAATGGAGATTTCATCTTTATTGCTGCCCCGCATAAACTTCCCTCTTCTTGTCTACAAACCTATTGTTCTAAAGTGCCTGACGGAACAATTTTTGAACATGCCCCCTTACGGCATCAATTCATGCAACAAATCAGCCACCATTTAGTGCAAGTGACAGGTTCTGCTTTACTTATCGACTATGGTGCTTGTGAGCTTGCCTTTGGCGATACCTTGCAAGCACTCTCAAAACATAGATTTCGTGATGTTTTTGATGCCCCTGGTGAACATGATTTAACATCCCATGTTGATTTTTCTTTTTTAAAAAACATAGCTCTTGAACAGGGCTGTTTTGCTGAAATCTTAGAGCAAGGAGAATTTCTTTTTAAAATGGGGCTACTGGAGCGCGCAAACCAGCTTGGAGTTGGCAAAAGTGCTCCTTTGCAAGACAAAATCCGCCAAGACATCGAACGGCTCGCTAGTCCAGATCAGATGGGAAAATTATTTAAAGTTTTACATTTCAGTGATAAAAATATCTCCATACCTCCCCAATTTTAATGATCGGCGCTTTTGTCAATAAGCACATCATTATCTGAAATATTCATTGACAAATATGAACATCTCCATCCTCACTTTAAATAATCTCCATAAGGAACTTTTATGAAATCTATCCCTCATCCCATTCTTGCAAAAAATCTTTCTACTTTACACCCCCATGGAATAAAACATGGATTTTTTACACGTCAAGGTGGTGTTTCAAAAAATCTTTATCATAGTCTTAATGTTGGGAAAGGTTCAAATGATCAACTTGAATATATTGTACAGAATCGTCTTTTGATTGCCAATTATTTTTCTATTGAAGCGCAAAATTTAGTCACAGTTAATCAAATACACTCCTGTAACGTTGTCGTAGCTCATCAAGCAACTATCGGTGCACCTCCTCAAGCTGATGCTCTGGTTACAACCACCCCAGAACTCGTTATTGGGGTTCTTACAGCAGATTGCGGACCCATTCTGTTTGCTGATCCACAAGCTAGAGTCATCGCTGCAACTCATGCTGGCTGGCGTGGAAGCTTAAATGGAATTATCGAGAAAACAATTGCTGTTATGGAAAAACAAGGAGCCAAAAGACAATCAATAACAGCAGTCCTTGGACCTTGTATTGGCCCTTATCACTATGAAGTAACAAATGAATTTTACGACCAATTTATTGATTACCACAGCAAATACCAAAAATATTTTTTAAAAACAGACAAAATAAATCGCTTTTATTTTAATCTATGGGCATTTATTATAAACCAACTCAAAGAAGCAGGTGTTAATGCTTCTTGTGTAGAGCTTTGTACCTATCAAGATGAACAGCGTTTTTTCTCCTATCGCCGTGCAATACACCGCAACGAACCCGATTACGGACGGCAAATTTCTGCTATTATGCTGAAAAACAAAAGATGAGCCCCTTTTATGCTTGAGAACAATACCAAAACTGCAAAACTAAACTTTTTACCCAAATGGAAAAATAAACCCCATTGTACTTTGCTTTTTTCACGAAATTATCTACCAGCCCATAAAATATGATAGCCTTCGCTATGATCATTTTCAATGTTTGGTTATAATGATTGAAGGCAAGATGATACTTCTTTTTATTACTCCCCTTCATTCATCTTAAATATGAAACATTCCCCATATTGAAAGTATTTTTATAAAGTAATAACCAAAAAGCTTAATCAATATGTATTTCTTTGCCGCATGGAGAAAAAACTTTGCTCTAAAAGTAATAAACTTTTGGAAAAAGAGAAAACATACTGCATAGCTCTTTTATAATAATCGATAAAATTGTAAGGCTTTTGTAATTGCTCTCTTGCAATTTAATAAAAAGAAATTAAAAACCGTGTCGCATTCCCACCATGATGATTCAGAGGTTCTACTATGAAACTTTTCTGCGGAAATTCTAATCCACGCCTAGCTGAAGATGTTGCAAATTATTTGAACATCCCCTTAGGCAAAGCAACTGTAAAGCGCTTTGCTGATCAAGAAATTTTCGTAGAACTGCATGAAAATGTACGTGGACAAGATGTTTTTGTTTTGCAATCTACATCCTATCCCGCAAATGATCATTTGATGGAATTACTCATCATGATTGATGCCCTTCGTCGTTCTTCTGCGCGTCGTATTACAGCTGTTATCCCCTATTTTGGCTATGCCCGCCAAGATAGAAAACCAGGACCACGAACTCCTATTTCTGCAAAACTTGTTGCCAACCTCATTACTGAAGCAGGGGCCCATCGTGTTTTAACACTAGACCTTCATGCAGGACAAATTCAAGGTTTTTTTGATATCCCTACGGATAATCTCTATGCTGTTCCTGTCATTTCTCGCGATGTCAAAGTGCATTATTCTCTTGAAAATGTTATCGTTGTTTCACCTGATGTGGGTGGTGTGGTTCGCGCGCGCGCGCTTGCCAAGCGCTTGAACAGTTTGCTCGCTATTGTGGATAAACGTCGCGAAAGCCCCGGTGAATCAGAAGTTATGAATATCATTGGAGATGTATCGGGAAAAGATTGCCTTTTGCTTGATGATATTGTTGATTCAGGTGGAACTTTATGCAATGCAGCAAGTGCTCTGCTTAAACATGGTGCCAATAGTGTCACAGCTTATATCACGCACGGTGTTCTTTCTGGTAATGCAATCGAGCGAATTGCTAATTCAGAGATGAAAGAATTGGTTATTACAGATTCAATTATGCCAACACAAGCTATTGAGAAAACCCATAATATTCGTGTTTTGCCCATTGCCGACCTTATGGGAGAAGCAATAGCAAGGACAGCAGCAGAACAATCGGTTTCCAGCTTATTTGGTTAAAGTGGTTCCTTGGGGTCTCCCGGTGCTGTTTCAACACCAAGATCAGGAAAGGCAACAATACGTTGACCACTAAAATGCGTGTGAATAACAATAAGTCCACGCTCTTCAAAGTAGGTTAAAAGTCGGCGTGCACGGCTTAAAGAATGAGTCCCATAAAGACGTGCTAAAAATGCATCAGATGGACATGGCTTTCCCCCTAATGCGGCCTGTGCCACGTTCAAGAAGACTCCTTGAACATCTTCTTCCAAACTTTCTGATATCTGCAAAATATGTTTCCAATGTTCACTGACAGCCGTTTGTTCATCAACAAAAGCCTGAGCAATAGCCAATTTACGCCGAAATTGTGAAAGATTAAAAGGAACCTTTGACATCCCATGGATACGGCAACGAACTGAAAAATCTTGATAAAGCACCGCTGTTGAACGATAAAAAGCTTCAGAATCCTCAAGAATTTCCCGAATAATATGTTCTGCTTGCCCGTCACGCTCAACATCAGAAAGTTCAGGAAATAAACTTGGGTTTTCTTCTAACAACTCTTGTTTTTTATGCACGACCTCCTCTAACATCTCGTGCATTGACTTTTCCCTCATCGGCTCTCGTGTTTGTTTAAATGGCGTTAAAATTTCCTCTGGTGAAGCAGTAAAAACGAGCTCTTGCACATCATCCCGCTCTGTTGGAAGTGGCATTAATTTAGGGCTAGAAGAGCGTGCCAAAGTTTCAACAGAACCGATAATAATTGGTAAGGGACGTCGTGATAAAGCAGGGCCTAAAGCTATAAAATTTCCCCGTTCAAGATCTCTAAACATTTCCGCTTGGCGACGCTCCATCCCCAAAAGATCAGCGGCGCGCACCATATCAATATCTAAAAAAGTCCGCCCTATTAAAAAGTTTGAAGCTTCAGCCGCAACATTTTTGGCAAGCTTAGCCAAACGTTGTGTCGCAATAACACCAGCAAGACCACGTTTACGTCCTCGACACATCAGATTGGTCATAGCGCTCAAAGAAATTTTACGCGCTTCATCAGAAACTTCTCCTGCTGCAGTTGGAGCAAACAATTGTGCTTCATCGACAACGACAAGCATAGGATACCAATAATCACGTTCCACATCAAACAGTGCCCCAAGGAAAGCCCCTACAGCACGCATCTGTTGTTCAGTGTCCAAACCTTCAAGATTAAATACCACCGAAACCCGATGTTGTCGAATGCGATGCGCAATACGTGTCAATTCTAGTTCGCTCCGTTGAGCCTCTACAATAACATGACCAAATTTATCTGCCAAAGTTACAAAATCGCCTTCTGGATCAATTACACAATGCTGCACCCACTGAGCACTTTGCTCCAGAAGACGGCGTAAAAGATGTGATTTCCCTGAACCAGAATTACCTTGTACAAGAAGACGTGTCGCCAATAATTCTTCCAAATCAAGAAGTGCTGGCATCGATTTATGCAAAGCACGACTTTCTGACATCTCACCCAAGGCAATCTCAACCTTCATAACATCTCCAGTGTTTGATTTTGAACATATCAGTGCCAGCACATATTGGTTGATTCTCCATCCACACCGTAATTTGTAACATTTCCTCCTTTTTAACGGTAGAAATCATCGATTTTTCCCACAACTCTTGCATCTATGAATAGTTTGAACTATAGAACAAACTTCTGCGTAGACACCCTTGGAGGCAACGTAGAATGGAGTGATCGCTGTTGGTTAGCGCATATCTTCATATCCATGCAAAAACTATTACTGTTTTTGAAGGATCTCCAATCATGTAAAAAGGACTTAAATTATGAGCAAAAGCTACACTCTTAAGGCCGAAAAACGCGAGCGGGTTGGTAAGGGGTCCTCCCGTGAACTTCGCCGCAACGGTCTTATTCCTGCTGTCATTTATGGTGAAAAACAACCACCTTTGGCAATAACAGTTCCCTATAAAGAAATTTTCTACAAAATTCATGCTGGTGGCTTTCGCACCACCATTGCAACGATTATTCTTGACAAGCAAAAAATTATGGTTTTGCCAAAAGATTATCAATTAGATCCCGTGCGTGACTTTCCCCTCCATGTAGACTTTTTGCGCATTTCAGCAAAATCCGTTGTAGAAGTGAATATTCCTGTCCACTTCCTCAATGAAGATACGGCACCTGGACTTAAAAAGGGTGGTGTCCTCAATATTGTTCGGCACGAAATTGAATGTACAGCTCCAGCAAGTGCTATTCCTGAAGCTATTGAAATTGATCTCTCCAGCTACTCTATTGGTGATTCTATTCACATTTCAGCAGTGCAACTGCCAAAAGATGTGACTCCCATCATCCAAGATCGAGACTTTACCATTGCAACCATTGCAGCTCCTGCTGGCATGGATGTCAGCGATGAAACTTCTGAACAAGAAAATGATGAAGAAGACACACAAACTTCATAAAACTCAAAAGGCGGGAATTTTTCCGCCTTAATTTATGAGACATTACCCTTACTCATACTTTGACTGAAGATACACATGTGGCTTATTGCTGGTCTTGGCAATCCTGGTTTACAATATCAAAATAACCGCCATAATATCGGTTTTATGGCTGTTGATGCCATTTATCAGTCCTTCTCTTTTTCTCCATGGTCAAAGAAGTTTCAAGCAGAAATCTCCAATGGTTTCATAAATAATGAGAAAATTTTTCTTATAAAACCACAAACTTTCATGAATCTTTCTGGTCAAGCTATCGGTGAAGCTTTGCGATTTTATAAATTAGATTTAAAGAATTTGATCATCATTTATGATGAACTAGACCTGTCACCGGGGAAAGTTCGTATAAAAATTGGTGGAGGACATAATGGGCATAATGGCATTAAGTCTATTGATGCCCATTGTGGTACTGACTATTGTCGTATACGCATAGGAATTGGTCATCCTGGAAGCAAAGAACTTGTTCATCAACATGTCTTGGGGAATTTTACCAAATCTGATCAAGAATGGTTATCCCCTCTCTTAGAGACAATTGCAAAAAATATCGCTCTCCTTATAAAAGATGATAAATCCCTCTTTATGAATGAAGTTTCACAAACGATAAAACACAATCAGAACCATTAGCTTGCGTGCCCCTGTCGCGTGAAGAATATGAATAAGAACTCTTAAAAAAATCCTCTTATAAACTTTCTCAAAGGCAAAATCTGTTGGCAACGTGAGAAGCTAGAAAATAGAACAGAATACAAGCTTGTATACACCTTTGAAGAAGAAAGGCTTATATTCTCTTTTGAGAGAAAGAGAAGATTGAACAGCAAACACAGCTCTCTCCAATCTTCTCCCCTAAATTAAAAAAAATCATTTGGCTGAATGGTCGACTGTAGCGGATCGTAACCATTTGATTGTTGACTATAAACTGTAGGAATACTCCTATTGTTTTGCAATACCACAACACGCGAACCAATGGGAACACGATCATAAAGATCGATAATATCTTGATTAAGCAAACGGATACACCCACTTGAAATAGCACGCCCAATTGACCACGATTCGTGTGAGCCATGAATACGGAAAAGTGTATCTTTCCCATTTTTGAACAAATAAAGTGCCCGCGCACCTAATGGATTATCGGGCCCTGGTGGCATTCCTTTCCCAAGATGACCATAACGTTCTGGTTCTCGAGCCATCATAGCTGCAGTAGGAGCCCAATTTGGCCACCGACGCTTGCGCTGTATAACCCCCTCACCTTCAAATGCTAGGCCTTCTTTACCGACACCAATCCCATAACGCAAAGCTTTTCCATTTTCACCAATAAGGTAAAGAAAACACTCTTGCGTATCTATAACCAATGTTCCAGGCGCATAAGATGTATAATAAATCACCTCTTGTCGCCAATATTTTGGATCAATTGTCGCAAGATCAACAGCAGGTAACGAATAGGTCTCATTCGTTACAGGACCATACAAAGCCTGTATTTCTGGTGGAATGTATCGAACTTGTTGAAAAGGTACCGATGACATATCTGACTGACGTGTAGCACATCCAGCCAAAGCCAAAAGTGCTGCAATTAAAAAGGCACAACGAGATAACACTCTTCTATTTTCTCCGATTAATTATTTATGCAGATTTGCATACCATGAAAAACTTAGCACAATATTAACATTAATTCGAAGTTTTCTTATCCTTGTAACTAAGGAGAACAATAAGGTAAGAAGAACTAAGGTAAAAAAGTAGATACCTATTACTTTAGACTTTTTTCTCACTTATCGCAAGACCAGGACTATAACTCTTCTGAAAATATGCTATAAAAAGGAAGCTTTATCTTGACCATAAAATTAATAGAAAAGAAAGACTCTCATGGGCTTTAAATGCGGTATTGTCGGATTACCTAATGTCGGGAAATCAACTCTTTTTAATGCATTAACAAAAACAGCCACTGCACAGGCTGCCAATTATCCTTTTTGTACCATTGAACCCAATACCGGAGAAGTTGCTGTTCCAGATTTACGAATGGAAAAAATTGCATCAATCGCTGGTTCAAAAGAAATGATTCCTACACGCATTAACTTCGTCGATATTGCGGGGCTTGTGCGAGGAGCTTCAAAAGGCGAAGGTTTAGGAAACAAGTTTTTAGCCAATATTCGCGAAGTCGATGCTATTGTCCACGTTTTACGCTGTTTTCAAAATGAAGATATTACCCATGTAGAGGGACGTATTGATCCTGTTTGTGATGCGACAACGGTTGAAACCGAACTCATGCTTGCGGATCTTGAAAGTCTTGAGAGACGAATCATACAAATCCGTAAACGAGCAACCGGAAAAGACAAAGAAGCTCTCACAATTTTACCTATTATGGAAAAAGCATTAAACATACTGCAACAGGGAAACCCTGTCCGGTTATTACTCAAAGATATTTCTTCCGATGAACACCACATTCTTAAGAGTTTGAATCTTTTAACCTCCAAGCCTGTACTTTATGTTTGTAATGTAAGCGAAAATGACGCCGCTCGTGGAAATAGCTTTACCCAAACAGTTGAAAAAATGGCAACAGAGCAAAATGCGCAAAGCATTATCATTTCTGCTTCTATCGAAGCGGAAATTACACAACTGAGTGATGCTGAAGCATCAGAATATCTCAATGCGCTAGAACTCTTTGAACCGAGTCTCAATCGCCTCATTCGCGCTGGTTACCATTTACTTGATCTCATTACTTACTTCACCTGTGGGCCTAAGGAAACACGAGCATGGACAATTACGCGTGGTACAAAAGCTCCCCAAGCAGCTGGTGTTATTCATTCAGATTTTGAGCGCGGTTTCATTCGTGCCCAAACCATCAGCTATAATGACTATATTGCTCTGGGTGGAGAAAGCGGTGCAAAGGAAGCAGGAAAAGCCCGCGATGAAGGAAAGGAATACATTGTGCAAGATGGCGATATCATGTTATTTAAACATAATACTTAAATCTTCACTCTGTCTTAATAGTTTATCTTGAAAACTTTGATAATAGCTCCTTGGAATCTTGTCGCAAAAATTCTCAAGAGCTTTTAGAACAAAAAAACTGTTGCTAGCATATGATTGTGATAGCAACAGCTTGGTCCATTAAAGAATAGAAATATAAAATTAGCGTGTCCAACGCCCTTCGTATTTAAATGTTGGAGCGTTCTTTAAAGAATCTTTTGTCGCATTTGTAATAAGTTTCCATTTACCATAATCATTTGTCATCTGGATTGTTTCTGGAGAAACGACCACATAACTCTCGCCTATGCCAAGAAAACCACCAACAGCAATAACAAATCCTGCAATATTATTTTCACGTAAAATAATATCTTTTACTTCACCAATATTTTCATCTTCTATATTATATACATTGGCGCCTATAAGACTGGAAGCAACAAAATCCGTTGCTAAAGGTGTCACATAACGCACAGACTTATCTATCCCCACCTGTACAATACCCGTCGAAGAGATCATTTCAGGTTTTGAAGGCACTTCAAAAGACTGAGCATAAGTACTAGAAACCATCAAAATTGACATAAGAGTAGTACATGCAATTTTTTTCATTTTAACATCTCCATTTTTACTTTGCTTTTATTTTATAAAACCTCAATGCATCATAAAAAGATTTGTTCCTTATGCTCTTTATACTCTATACTCTTTTGAGCCTTATCGCTTTACCCTTTTCTCTTTATTTCGTCTTTTATTTCTTTCTCTAATTCTTCTTCTAAACCACACCAAATACGATTTTTTAAAATATAAACAAACCCTGCAAAAATGATTAAAAATAAAATAACACGAAAACCGGTTTTTTTACGAATTTCCATATGAGGATCGGCAGCCCACATCAAAAAAGCAGAAACATCGCGCGCATAATGTTCAATGATTTCTGGGGTTCCATCTTCATAAGCAACCATACCATCACTCAAAGGAGGAGCCATAGTTAAAGAATTACCGGCAATAAAATAAGGATTATACCAATAACCATTCGCAATTTTTATCTCCTTCGGTGCCTTCTGATATCCTGTTAAAAGAGCTGTAATATAATCTGGACCAGCTGTATCATAATGAGTCAATGCATCAGTAATTAAAGCAGGAAACGGCAAAGATACCCCACGTGCACGTGCTATCAATGTCAAATCTGGAGGATAAGCACTATTCAAAATAAATCTTGCTTCTTCTTCATGTGAAAAGGGAGAAGGAAAACAATCCGTTGCAACCCCAGCACGTTTAAAAAATTTTCCTTCTCGATTAGGACCATCGCGCACTTCATATTGCCCCGCCAAAGCTTTGATCTGTTCTTGATCATACCCAAGATCTTTTAAATTGCGAAAAGCCACATATTTTAGCCCATGGCAGCTGGAACAAACTTGTCTATAAACCTTTAATCCGCGCCTCAATTGCGCCTTATCATAAAGCCCAAATGGACCTGAAAAACTCCATTCTTGTTTTTTAGGAACCTGTAAAGGAAAAGAAATAAATCCTTCTTCCTGATCAGAGGCATCACTCGCTAAACTCTGAGCAGAAAAACTCATAGCAACAATAACAACCAGCCCGACAAAAACATTTACCATAGTCTCTTTTTTTTCTGTTTTAAATCTTGCATAATTGAAGAAGGAAGAGAACAATTTTTTTCAAACGCTGGCAAAATCGGCAAAATAACCAAAAAAAATATAAAATAATAAACCGTAGCCAATTGTGTCCATAAAAGAATTTTGTCACTTATTTCTCTTGACCCCAACCAACCAAGAAAAACGACATCAATAACCAACGCCCAAAAGAAAATTTTATAAACAGGTCGATATCTTGCTGAACATATTTTAGAGCGGTCTAACCATGGCACAAAAATTAAAATGCAAATCGAACTGACGAATAAAACAAAGCCAACAAAGTTTGAAGAGAAAATACCGATATCAAAAGTTATAGCACGAAGCATCGCATAAAAAGGCAAAAAATACCATTCTGGAACCACACGAAGAGGTGCCTTTAAAGGATCTGCCACACTATAATTTTCAGCCTGCCCCATATAATCGGGCATATAAAACAAAAACCAGGCAAAGAAGATGAGAAAAACAGTAATAGCAAAAATATCTTTGATAAGCGCATAAGGCGAAAATGGAACTGTTTCCTTATCTGATTGTATAGCAAGACCCGTTGGATTGCCTTGCCCAACACAATGAATTGCCCAAATATGCAGCCCCACAAAAAGAAGCAAAATAAATGATAAAACATAATGGAAAACATAAAAACGATTCAACGTTGGTTGTCCTACGACATAACCACCCAGAAGTGTCTCATGCAACCATGTCCCCACCAAAGGTATCGTTTTTAAAAGCCCTGCAATCACTGAAGCCGCTGAAATAGACATCATCCCCCAAACAAGCACATAACCAAAAAATGCTATTGCCATCATGATGATATAAATAAAAATACCTGTAACCCATACCATTTCTCGCATATTTTTATAAGAACCATAATAAAGTCCACGTGCTAAATGGATATAAACAGCAATAAAAAAAAACGAAGAGCCTACACAATGCCATGGACGAAAAAGCCAACCAAACTGCCCTTCACGCCGAAATCGTTCACTGGTTTCAAAAGCCAAATGAATATCCGGAACATAATGCATAGCCAAGACAATACCAGTCAAAAGCTGTGATAAAAGCATAATGGTCAAAATACCGCCAAATGTATAAAAGTAATTAAGATTACGCGGAACAGGAAAAATCACAAATGCATTATAAAAAAAACGAGGAAGAGGAAAACGCTTATCAAACCAACGGGCAAGTGCATTTTTAGGACAATAAGGAGAAAACCTTGTCATAACCTTATCCTATTTTGAGCAAAGTATCAGAAAGAAATTGGTAAGGAGGAATAGCCAAATTATAGTTAGCTGGACCCGACCGCACTCTTCCAGCTGTATCATAAACAGACCCATGACATGGACACAACCACCCTCCAAATTTCCCAGATTGCCCAAGTGTTATACAGCCTAAATGCGTACAAAGATTAATGACGATAAGCCAATTTTCACGTCCTTTACCTGCTGAACGTGCAAAATCCGTCGCTTCTTTTTCACCTTCAAGATTAGGATTGCGCGCTTGACGATCTTTTAGAAGTCTCAATTCAGTAGCGCGCGCATCAGCAATTTCTTTTGCCGTACGATTTCGAATAACAACAGGCTGTCCTCGCCACTTTACCGTTACTGACATCCCCTCTTCAATACCAGAAAGATCAACCTCAACAGAGGAAGATGCCAAAACAGCTTCATCTGGACGCAACTGACGGATAAAAGGCCACACAACCGCTCCCATTCCAACTGCTCCTGCAACAGCTGTTACCAAAAACAGAAAATCCCGCCTCGTTTGCTCACCCATGGCCTTAACTTAAAGAGACACTTTGCTAAAACATTCTTTTACCATACCCTCTCCCATTGTACAATGCTTGATCACTCCGTTACCTCAACCATAAAAACATCCCCGTAAAACACTCCTGCCATTTGTATGGTTTATACAAAAAACTGTTTTATAATGATAATTCATCGTTTTACAGAGTAAATGAAATCCCTAAACACCGTAAGGTTTTTTCATTTCAAACCTATTCATATTAATCAATCAAAATTACTCCCCCGCCCGTGAAAATCAGAGATAGCATGTAAATAAACACTTCTAAAGAAAGAAACATAGTCTTGTTATGACCATATCTCAGTAAACAAGTTGAGCTTATCGGTTATTTCTTTAACACATTTACAGCATCTCTCCCTCCCTCAATTCCAACTGGTTGCATGAGTATTTTTTTCGCTTCTGTTTTTGCATAAAAAGCATATTTTGTTGATTTTAATTAAAATTGATGATCTAACCTCATTAAATATCCCACTTTTCAACATAATGAGCCAAGTCATTTCATGGATTGCTCAATAAAAGGAAGTCCCTAATAGGGAGCTTCTCTCTGATCCCAAACAGACCTGTATACATAACTTTTCCCTGAAATTTAAAGGGAATAAAAATGAACCGTAAAAAACATGTATTTCTCAAAGCATATTTTTCGAATAAATTGTGGTGCTTCTTTACAAAGTCGAAAGAAAAATCATATTACAGAGAACATGACACTTCATATAGCTCTTTTCCAACCTGATATTGCTGGTAATACTGGAACGATTTTACGTCTTAGCGCTTGCTTTGGTTTACATGTGCACATTATTGAACCTGCAGGCTTTAATCTGTCGGATCGTAATCTCAAACGCGCAGGATTGGATTATCTCGAATATGCTTCCTTAGAACGACACATTGATTGGCAACATTTTATAAGCTCCATGAAACACTTTAACCGCCGCCTGTTGCTTTTAAGTACAAAAGCAAAAACATGCTATACGCAGATATGCTATCAAAGAAATGATGTTTTACTTTTTGGTCGTGAAACAGCTGGCGTTCCCGATTATGTTCATGAAGCGGCCGATTACACATTAAAAATTCCCATGCAACCACAGGCACGCTCTCTAAATCTCGCCATGAGCGTAGCCATAACAACAGGAGAAGCATTACGCCAAATTGGTTATCATGAAAGAAACTGTAATCTATAAAAACATAAATTATCACGAAAAATAATAATACAACATATAAAGAACAGTTAGAGCGTATAATGCCTATCATTTTCCAACAATTAAGTGCTGGTAAAATAAACATTTCTTAGTGCCCATCACATCCATTTCATATCACCTCATATCACCACCTATGAATGATTAAATACTCCTCATAGTAAAAATCCAGTGAACATCCCCCTCTTTATGGTCATACAAGGTGCAAACCGCTACCACTATTCTCTTTATTCGTTCTCATTTTCGAGAATCCTTATCTTTGAGATGATTCATAAGAGACATTTTTCCTCTCTGTAATCATTTTTCCTCACTTGTGACGTGTAAGGCAATAACTTTGATTGATGTAATATGAACAGGTTTGAAATAACCTTACAATATTGTGAACTCTTATTTCACATAAATAATGATTATTATAAATTAATATGTTGACTTAAAAAATATAAACAACAGTGAGTTTATAAACAGAAATATTATAAATCAATTTTTTCTAATAGTGCATGACGATCCATTAAAAATCCGCTTTCAATCCATATCATTTCTAGCTCTTTAAGCTTTTTTCCTAAAAGTACACCTTTTGTAAAACCTTTCTTTATTAAATCGTTACCATTAATAGGAAAAGTTGGAATTTGCCATTTTTGGGCAAATTGATAAAGCTTGACATAACCCTCTGCTTTTTGCAAAGCATCACTTTTTTCCAGATGATCAAGATGTGATGCAGCGACAGACAACGATAATTGATCTAAAACTGGCTGTCGTCCATGAAAATAAATCAGTTTTTGCACAAAATGATCAGAACAGTTTTGGTTTATTATTTCTAACTCTGCCCATTCTTTTAATCGCGTTGTTTCCTTAAGAGAAAAACGCAAGCGCTGTGCCATTTCATGAAGACGCATGGGATCAGGAGGAAGAAGGCTTTCTAGCCGTAACAATGGATCAACTTTCCAACCAAGATCCTGTTCTGTCTTCACCAATGCGTGAATTGCATCAATACCCCATCGTTCTGTTTCAGGAAAAATGAGTGCCAAAATTCTGCTTTGTCGCATCCATAAAAGAGCACGCGTTGGATCAAACGCCGCAAGAAGCTTTTTCATTTCTGCCCAAATACGTTCAGAAGAAAGTTTTTTTAAACCGTGTTTTAAACGAACACATGCCTTCAATCCTTGCACATCAGGTCGCCCTGCTCCATACCACGCAAAAAAGCGAAAAAACCGTAAAATACGCAAATAATCTTCGCCAATACGATCTTCTGCAACCCCAATAAAACGAACTGTTCGGCTAGCAATATCACTCAAACCTCCCACATCATCATAAAGGTTGCCAGCAGCATCACAATAAAGCGCATTTATCGTAAAATCTCGCCGTTCAGCATCTTTTTTCCAATCACGACCAAATGCCACTTTTGCATGACGACCATCTGTTTCAATATCGCAGCGAAGCGTTGTAACCTCATAAGAACATGAATGAGCAACTACTGTTATTGTACCAAAAGCAATCCCTGTAGGAATAGCTTTAAATCCTGCTTCTTCTACACGTGCAATAACCTGTTGCGGCAAACAGGTTGTTGCAATATCAATATCACTAATAGGCTGCCCTAGCAGTTGATTGCGCACTGCTCCCCCTACAATACGCGCCTCTTCCCCCTCCACAGACAAAACACGAAGAAGTGTTTGGATATCACTTTGTTGTAACCACGCAACCTGTTTGAAGTTCTGTCTTATATTCACCCTTTAACCTTTCAAAAAAGTTGTCTTCATTGCTTTAAAAAACTCTCTTCATAAAACAAATTTTTTAAGACATCCCTTATAAAGCACGTCTATTCTTCCAAAGAAACTTTTCTCTTCTATACGAATATGAAAAAAAACGGCATATGATACTTCATTTCTTCTCATTTTCTGTTACAAACAATAAGATATCCATTATCATGCAGAGAAAATTACCATTTTTGCGACAAACGCCTTAAGGAAGAAATATGAGTCAACATGATCCATCATCCAATTCTATAAAAAAGGTCAATATCAATCATGAAGCTCAAGTCATTATTGATGATATTGATACGGCACACAAAGAATTGGATATTTTACAAAAAGAAATTGACAAAGTTATTTTTGGGCAAAATCAGGTAATCGAATATGCTTTAATCGCTATTTTTGCTGGTGGTCACGCCCTTCTTGTCGGTGCTCCAGGACTTGCAAAAACACGTCTTGTTGAAACATTGGGAACAGTCTTAGGGCTTGATGAAAAACGCATCCAATTCACTCCTGACTTAATGCCATCGGATATTATTGGTTCTGAAATTATGGATTCCGATAAAGACGGTAAACGTTCTTTTCGATACATTCAAGGTCCTATTTTTACGCAACTTCTCATGGCCGATGAAATCAATCGTGCTTCCCCACGGACACAGTCAGCCCTTTTACAAGCTATGCAAGAATATCATGTTACTGTTGCAGGTAACCGTTATGATTTGCCACAACCTTTTCATGTTCTTGCAACGCAAAATCCTCTCGAACAAGAAGGGACCTATCCACTTCCTGAAGCACAACTGGATCGCTTTTTGATGCAAATCGATATTGACTATCCTGACCTCACAACAGAGCGACGGATTATTTTAGAAACAACAAAAGAAAAAAAATCAAATGCAAAACCAATTTTATCCGGCAAAAAATTGCAAAAAATTCAAAATATCGTTCGCAAAATGCCTCTTTCAGAAAGTGTGATCGAAGCTATTTTAAAAATTGTCCGCTCATCTCGCCCTCATAAAGACAATAGCCTTGCTAATACTTATGTTTCTTGGGGACCTGGTCCACGGGCATCACAAGCCCTTTCACTTTGTGTTCGCGCCCGTGCTCTTTATTATGGACGCTTAGCCCCTTCACTTGATGATGTTGAAGCATTGGCCTATCCTGTATTACAACACCGCATGGCTCTTAATTTTTCTGCCCGTGCTGAAGATATAACCGTAAAAGATATTATTAATAACCTTGTGAAAGATGCTCTTTGAATGGCTCTTGGCAAAAAAGTTTTACAAAAGCCTCCATTGTCGCTGGCAAATGAACTGCATAAGGATACTGGCAAAATGCCATATTTCCTTTTACAAGCGCGTCATATCGCTAATACATTGATAACCGGATGGCATAGACAACGTAAAAGCGGTAATGGGGAAAACTTTTGGCAATTTCGTCCCTATATGGAAGGAGAATCCATTAGCCGCATTGACTGGCGTCGCTCAGCGCGTGATGAAAATACATATCTCCGTGAACATGAATGGCAAATGACACAAACCGTTTGGCTTTGTCCTGATCAGAGCGCATCAATGCATTACTGTTCGCGCTTTTCTAAAATCTCTAAAGGTAATCATGCCATTATTCTTACCCTTACCTTGGCATCCCTTCTTGCACGCAGTGGCGAACATATTGCTATTCCTAACTTAATGTCCCCCACAATGACATCCAATGTCGTAGAACGAATAGCCTTTGCTTTAGAAAATCATTCAGATGAAAATTTATTTCCGGATTTTTCAACGATTACACGCTTTTCACATGTCATTATAATGAGTGATTTTCTCGACTATCCTGAAAAAATCATCCAACATTTAACCGTTTTAACTACAAAACAAGTGACAGCGCATTTAATTGAAATTTCTGATCCCGCAGAAGAAAGCTTTCCCTACACAGGTCACACAGAATTTTTGGATCCCGAAACGAAAGAGAAACATGTTTCCACTAAAGCAGAAGATCTTCGTAAGAGCTATTGTAAACTATATCACGCAAGGCGACAAGAATTGGTAAATTTTTGCGCACGCCAAGGATGGTCTTATCACGTTAGTACAACAGATCAACCTTTAACAGAGACCATTTTTCATCTTGCAAATACAATGAGCGACTCTCCATTGCAAAAAAGGAGGGCACTTTGAGTTTTGCTGCTCCCTTTCTGTTACTAGGGCTTTTGTTCCTACCGGTCATTTGGTGGCTGTTGCGGATAACTCCTCCATCTCCGCGTAAAGAGCTTTTTCCCCCTTTTCGCTTCTTACCCAAACCAACTCATCAACAAGAAACAGCAAAACATACACCTTGGTGGTTGCTCTTGTTGCGTTTAACCATAGCGGCACTTGTTATCATAGCTCTAGCACGCCCCACTTGGAATCAAAAACCAATAAGCTTTTCCGGATCTCAACCCCTTGCACTCATTATTGATAATGGTTGGGTTTCTGTAAAAGAATGGAAACAGCGCATCTCTATCGCTGAAATGCTCCTTGCACAGGCAGAAAAACAGCAAAAAAATATTTATCTTGTTGCAACGGCTGAAAATAATATCTCCAATATAGAGCCCCAACCAGCCAAGATTATAAAACAGCATTTAATGCATTTGCAACCGCGTCCTTGGCCTGTCAACCGTGTGCATGCCTTCAAAAAACTCAGCGAAAGAACCAAAGGAAAACCTCTTGATATTGCTTATTTAAGTGATGGATTACAAACAAATGAAGATGAGCAAGCTTTTGCTCTTCTTGAAGAATTAAAACCTAGAAACTTCTTGTGGTATTTGACTGATATTTCCGATTTAACCGGCATAACATCCATAGAAAATAATAATGGAAACATGGGCGCGCGTATTATCCGCTCAACAACACACAGTAATACTCCCGCTATACTCAGCCTTTACGATTCAAATAATCAACTTCTCGGTCAATTTACGAACAAGTTCTCTGAAGGAGAAACAACAGCACTTGTTCCTTTTAATGTACCACTTGAACTACGCAATGATATCGCTTGGATAAAAATAAACAATCAAAACCATGCTGCTGCAACCTTCTTGGTAGATAGCCATAACAGGATAAGCCGTGTTGCTCTTCTCTCACCCGATACCAATGAAATGGCACAGCCTTTACTTGCTCCATTTTATTACATTATCAAAGCCTTACAAGGTCATACACAGCTTATAACAGCCGGTGGAAGAGAACTTTCAACGGATATTGATCATTTGCTTAAACAAAATCCATCTGTTTTGATTATGGGTGACATTGTTAACATACCCCCAAAAGCAGAAAAAAAACTTTCTGATTTTGTGAATAAAGGGGGAACACTCATCCGCTTTGCAGGAGAAAAACTCAGTAGCGCAGAACATTACGATAACCTTCTTCCGATACCACTGCGCCCAGGTCAACGTTCCCTTGGAAGTATTATGTCTTGGACAAAACCACAAAAGCTTGCCCCTTTTGCAAAAAATAGCTTTTTCTTTGGTCTTCCCTTTCCAGGAGATGTTACTGTCTCGCGCCAAATCCTCGCAGAACCAACCCCAGATCTTTTTGAAAAAACGTGGCTTAGCCTTTCGGATGGAACTCCTCTTGTTACCGCAGCAAAACGTGGTAAAGGAACCCTCATTCTCATTCATGTTGCTCCTGACCCAACATGGTCTAACCTTCCTCTTTCTGGCTTTTTTGCACAAATGCTGCAAAAATTAATCACATTAGGTTCTAACGAAAACACAAACCTAACACACAGAGAAAAAAGAACAGTGATACAAAACCCTTGGCGAACTATAGCCATTGACGGACAATTACAAGTACCACCCTCTGATGTTGTTCCTTTGATCTTTGACTCTCAAAATCCACCCCATCCTTCCTACCATACTCCCCCAGGACTTTATGGTGCCAAAAACAATTTTTATGCACTCAATCTCTTAACTCATTCGTCGCACTTGATGAAACAATCATCATTGCCAACTTCTCTTAATAAAAGCCCTTTATCTTACGATACAAAAGAAAAAAATCTTATCGGTCCACTTTTAGGATTAGCCATCTTATTATTCGCCTTTGACAATTTTCTCATTTTATGGATGGGAGATATTTTTTCTTTCATGAAACGGCGTAATATGTTTCTCGTCCCCTTTATAAGTCTTATTGCCTTGTTTTCATATGATCCAACTCTTCATGCACAAACGAAAGAAAATCATCATGATAGTGTACAAGCTGCTGGCGCAACACATCTTGCCTATGTTATAACCAATAATCATGAAATTGATACAACGAGTAAAAGTGGTCTAGAAGCGTTAAGTCAATTTATCGCAGAGCGCACAATGCTTACCCTTGGCTCTGTTACAGCACTTGATCTCGATAAAGATGAACTCTCTTTTTATCCTCTTATTTACTGGCCAATTGATGTTAAGAGTCCTATACCAACCCCCAAAAGCCTTGAAAAAATAAATAACTTTATGAAACATGGGGGAACAATTTTATTTGACACGCGCGATCAGATAAAGAGCAATCTTAATCTTGAAGGAGACGCTACTCCAGAAACGCAAAGATTACGAGATATCTTAAAAAAGTTAAATATTCCATCCATTGAGCCAGCATCAACAGATCATGTTGTTGCACGTTCTTTTTATATTATGCCAGATTTTCCTGGTCTCTACCGTGGTTCACCTTTATGGGTTGAATCCTCATCAACAAACAAAAAAAATAAAAACTCTCTTGCCAACGGCGATAACGTAAGCTCCCTTCTCATCACCGCAAATAACTTTGCTGGGGCTTGGGCACTCGATGAAAAAGGGGCATGGAAATATCCCCTTGTTCCCAATGATCCAATGCAACGTCTATGGGCATTTCGTGCAGGTTTAAATATTGTCCTTTATGTGCTTACAGGAAACTATAAAGCGGATCAAGTGCATGTTCCAGCACTCTTGGAACGCTTTAAAAGAGAAAGAAGGCAATGATATCATTTTTCACTTTTCAGCCTTTTTTACCACTCTTTTGGATTCTGCTCTTAAGCGGAATATCGATTCTTTTTGTCGTTGTTGGTCTTGTTACGCTACGGCAAGGTTCTTTATTTCGTCTGATGGCATTAAGCGCCCTTATCCTTGCTTTGCTCAATCCAATGATCATAAAAGAACAGCGCGAACCACTGAAAAGCACAGTAGGCATTGTCATTGACCGCAGCAAAAGCCAATCATTTGGAACACGTACAAATGATAGTGATGAAGCGCGCAGGCAATTAGTCGAAACACTGGCGCATTATCCACAATTTGAACCACGCTTTATTGAAGCTGGGAAACTTGCTGATAATCGATATGCACCCTCAACGAATTTGTTTGAAGCTTTAACACAAGCACTATCTGATGTACCGTTCTCTCGTTATGCAGGAACCATTTTTATCACCGATGGACAAGTGCATGACATCCCTGACCTATCAGACCTTCATCATGAAGCACCTCTCAATGCCCTGATTACAGGATACTCAGATGAATTTGATCGCCAAATCAAGTTTATTTCTCCTCCACGCTTTGCCCTTGTCAACAAACCACAAACGCTCTCCATTTTGGTAGAAGATAAAGGCCCCGCCAAAAAAACAATATCAGAGAAAGCAAATATTACACTAAGCGTCAATGGACAAGACATTGGCCATTATTCTGTAACTCCTGGCGTGATTTTTCAAACTGAAATTACCCTTCCTCATGCTGAAAAAAATATTATCCAAGTTATAACTGATCCACACAAAGGTGAACTAAGCTTGGAAAACAACCGCGCCATAACAATTATTGAAGGAATCAGAGAAAATTTACGCGTTCTTCTTATTTCAGGTGCTCCTTATAATGGAGAACGGACATGGCGAGACCTTTTGAAAGGTGACTCCAATATTGATCTTGTTCACTTTACTATTTTGCGTCCCCCCACCAAAGCAGATAATACGCCCTCAAGCCAATTATCCTTAGTGGTCTTTCCCACAAGAAAACTCTTTGTTGAAGAAATTAATAACTTTGATCTCATCATCCTTGATGGCTACCAGCACTCTACTGTTCTCCCCTTAATCTATTATGATTATATCGCCCAATATGTACAAAAGGGGGGTGCATTGTTGATGGTAACAGGACCTGAATTTACCCAAAAAAACTCACTTGCGAAAACACCTTTAATAAGCATTCTACCGGCATTGCCCAATGGAACTATTATTGAAAAACCTTTTCGCCCCACATTAACCAAAGAAGGTGAGCGCCATCCTGTCACAAGGGGTCTTGCAACACTTAACCTTCCCGCTTCTCAATGGGGGCAATGGTTGCGACAAATTGCTATTCAAAACATAAATAACGGAATCGCCCTCATGAAAGGAGCGGATGAACAACCACTTTTACTTCTCTCCCATGTTGATAAAGGACGTATGGGCATGTTGCTTTCTGATGAAAGTTGGCTTTGGGCACGAGGTTTCGAAGGCGGTGGTCCTTATGCTGCTCTTTATCGTCGTATTGCCCATTGGCTCATGAAAGAACCAGAACTTGAGGAAGAAAAATTAAGTGCGACTAGCAGCCATCATCATTTAACAATTCGCCGCCAAACTCTAAAAGACCATCCAGAACCCGCTGAAATAATCTTTCCCTCTGGAAAAAAAGAAAATATTACTCTGACCAAAGAGAAAGAAGGCCTTTTTACTGCAACTGTGACCACTGATGAGACAGGAATTTTTAACATTAAAAATGGCGGTTTAACAATACTTTCTTCTGTAGGGATGCTCGATAATCTTGAGTTGTTTGACTTGATTTCAACACAAGAAAAACTAGCCCCCATTATTAAGCACACTGGTGGCTACATCGGACGTTTACACCCTGAAGGAAAAGAAAACATTCATCTTCCTCCATTTAAGCTGATTCAATCAAAAACAAGTCCGTCCTCTTCCCCAGCACATTCAATTGTTCTGAAAGAAGCAACAGAAACCCGTTTAATCAATACCTTTTATTTTTCGATATTTTCTGGTTTTTTTGCACTGCTTGCTTGCCTTTTACTGTTGAGCAGCATGTGGTATTATGAAGGCCGTTAAAAAGTCTGAGATTTCGTATAATAGTTTTAAAATTCAGCTTATCTTTTTACGTATTTGCTTGTCTTTTGTAATTAGATAACGTATTGATTTATAACTCAAAATACAGTGGAATTCTCCTTATTTCCAATATCCTCATATTAAAACAATAAAAAACATTCTCTTGCGTATTATTAGAAGGGATGCTGTATGGATAGAAACCATTGAAGAAAAGAGTGAAATACCTCTTATGAATCCTCTTAAAGCAAAGCAAGGATTTTCATAAAATTGGGGGAAAATAGTATGATGTTTTTTATTTGCACCTTGTATAAGTGTAGAGATGGTAGTGTACAGTAAGCCCTATATAGTTCACAGAAGCTTTCCATTATAATATCGAGTACCATCGTGAAATTAGCTCAAACGCATTGAGAAATGTTTTTTTACAAATATGTGAATCTACAACACAATGATATTTTATTAGGGATATTCTATTTGGAACATTCCGCTTGAGACATTCTTTTTTGCAAGCTAATTTTCATTTTACAATCTTTCTTGCCTTTAAGCACTAACTTATCTTATGTTTACTCTTTAAATCGTTTTTAATACTTTACGAGCTTTTATGTTTTATCTTGCCCATATATCGGATGTACATCTTTCCCCTCTCCCGCAACCTTCCCTTTTTGAACTTTCTGGGAAACGTCTTACCGGTTATCTGAACTGGCAAAAAAAACGTAAGAGTCAGATGGCAACAGATGTCCTAGAAACTTTAATAGATGCCTTGAACAAAACAAAACCTGATCACCTTGTGATCTCTGGTGATCTTGTAAATCTTGCTCTCGATAAAGAATTTGTACAAGCTCATCGTTGGCTACTTAACCTAGGAAAACCTCAAGATATTTCTTTGACATTTGGAAATCACGATGCCTATGTCCGCGGCGCTTTACAAAAAGCATGCACTCTCTTTAAACCTTGGATTACAGGTGACATCCCTCAAAAAAGTGCCTTTCCTTATATGCGCATTCGCAAAGATGTTGCCATCATAGCAGCTTCTTCAGCCATTGCGACATTGCCTTTTCAAGCTTCTGGCTATTTTGGTAAAATGCAAGCGCAAACTTTACCGCTCTTTTTAAAGGAAGCAGCACAGCGCAACCTTTTTCGTGTCGTCATGATTCACCACCCCCCCTTTCCAAAGGCAACGTCTTGGCATAAAAAACTACGGGATATAAAACGTTTTCTAGACATTATCAAATACCACGGTTGTGAGCTTATTCTTCACGGACATACTCATTTACCCACATTGAATTACATTGAAGGACCAATTAAAAAAATTCCTATTGTTGGTGTTCCTTCTGCATCACAAGCTTTTGGTGATAAAAAACCACCCGCAGGCTTTAATTTATTTTCCATTGAACGCTTACAAAATCAATGGCATTGCCAATTACAACGTTATAGCATTATCAACCCCAAAAACGAGATTGCATGTACTGAAA
>NZ_JBHIOZ010000011.1:29274-45939 GCF_042195805.1 Bartonella sp. AP57NXGY
AGCTTTTTACAAACTTATCGGTTTTCTTCCTTCCCGCTCTAAAGGACGAAAATTCTACCACATCTGATTTATAAATAATTCGGATTCTTGTCTCACGGGTTCCAGCTGCTAATTGCGCATGTGATTTACTTCACAAAGCTCTACACATAAACCCTGCTTTGAATTTCATCATCCACTCCTCCAAAAGCATCTAATGCGTAAAATCCTTATAATATTACAATGATGATATTTTATAGAATAATAGAGAAGCTCATTCAGCTTCTATACCTGAAAATCAATGGCTAAAAAAGCCAAATAATAACTAAAGTATATAATTTAAATAACCCAACCTACTTGTGATTCATAAACAAATGATGTTGATTGATTTATCGTAAATAGATTTGAAATGATCCATTACTATTTCACTCGAAATTTATTATCGTACATTAAAAAATTAGGAAAATAATAGATTATATTTCGATAACAGACATAGGTAATAATGTTTTTTATGTCTCAATAAATTCCTAATTTTCTCTCTATTTTTTCCTATAAATCACTTTATAATACTCTTTATAATTATTTTATTATTGAATTATATTGCGGATGTAATTTTACGTTCTTTAGAGTTTTTTTGCGAGCTTTTTGTTATTAAATAAAATATTTTACGATACCGCAAAACAGAAAAGTTGATTGTATGAAAAATCTTTCAAATAAAATAAAATGCCATTAGCTTGCCAATTCACATGTTGGTTTAAAAAAGCATCTTTTAAAGCACCCAAACCCATTTCCCGACGGTACCTATGAATGATGTAATGTTAAGTCCATTTAGCAACACCATCTTCACGTTTATGGAAAAGCAAGCTAGTATCAAAATCTCACACTTTGCCACCCCCTAATGTAGCGACAGCCTTTAGCACTTAAAATGGTTCATAAGAAGCATTTTTATTCTTTCTTTAATGTTTTTATCTCACGACGCCCCCCTCTTTTTGACGTGCAAAAGACATGGTTTTGATCGGTTCAATTAAAATGAGAAAATCTTATGACACTTGGGTCTCTCACTCAACATGACAAAAAGTAATTTATGTTTACAAATCAAAGTATTGTTCGAATAAAATAGTAGCTCTTTTGAGTAAAGGATATTTACTAGAACATATCTGAAAAATAAAAGCCTCATTCGAAAATGAGACTTTTGAAGTGTTTAATTCTGCAAAAAATTAAAATTTATAAGCTACACCCACACGAAAATCATTTGTCTTGTAGCCCATTTCAAATTTATCCTGTATGAACTTCTTTTTGCCAAAATCTGAATAACGATATTCTGCACGTACAATAATATTATCAGTCATTGCAAAATCAATACCACCTCCAAGGGTATAACCAATCATGGTCTTTTTTTCATCATGCAACCAATCAGAAAAATCAACTTCTCCATTTTTGCTATCAGCTACTGCCGCAAAAATATTCTGAAGCTGCGTATAAGCAATCCCTCCAGAAATATAAGGCATCATACGCTCAATCGCAAAACCAACTCTCACCCGTGTAGCACCAGCCCATTTTTGTTTTAAAGTATGACGTACAGCTTTAATAGGTGTTGTCGAATCCTCCTCATGCAAATCTCTTGTTAGACTTGTTTTTTCTACAAGTTTTGGTGTTTCTTCAGTTGGACTTTTTTTCGGTAGATTGACATCTTTAGAATCCTTTTTACCAAACCACATAATATCTGTATCAATACCTATAATAAAACTATTATCGATATCAATATTGGAACCTGCATAAACTCCCCCGATAAAACCAGAAAGTTTAGGTAAATTCTCCTTTCCAATTGGATTCCATATCCCTGTCTCATGTTTTAAATAACTTGCAGTTGTTTTACCTGAAAAGTTACCAATCTGTCCTCCAAGATAAAATCCTGTCCAAGACAAAGCAGGTGCTGGAATAACAGGAACAGGTTGTTCAGGAATAACGATATCCGACGCCTGTACTACAGAAATTGAAATTAAAGAAAATATAGATGTTGAGGCTAAATACTTTGTAATCATAATTGCTCCCCTAAAAGCTAATGTGATACATAAATAATGATAAATCGTTTCACAATTTTTTGAAAAAATCTATAGCAAAAATGACACATTAAAAAATTAAAATTAGTTTTAAATAAAGCTTAAATATTATTTATAATTTCCAGAAGCTATTAATCTATAGTAGCTTTTATAGCTTCATATTGATCATTATTACTTGGAATTATATAAATAATTATAATGTCAATTTTTTGAAAAAATGAGATAACGCTCATAAAAAATATGATTCACTAAATTAATCACTCACCGCTTTTTGTATAAAGAATGATACCTAGAATGGAGAATTTTTTCATCACACTTGAAAAAACAGTAGAGAACTTCACTCTAACCCTCTCAAGCGTCTATGAAATGAAAGACAAAAATTAATATATAAAAATGGAATTAATAATTTTTATTTATTCTTATAGAATTATTTTAATATTTCATGATTTTTGTAAAAACTGAACAGACCAATTGCCCAGTTTCTGCAATTAATTTTTCAACACGAAGCAAATCAGGTTCCCCAACACTATTCAACAAAAGGTCACTTAATCCAGGTGGCATGTCATTGGGATCAAGAGAATCATTTAAGCAAAGCCGTATAATTTGACTCAAATTTGTATAAAGACGATAGGCATAATGTAAATCAGCAATACATGACTGATTAAGAAAACTGTTTGGTAAGTGATCTAAAATATCCGCTGTCGTCGCTCCAATTTGAAACTCAATGACATGCGTAATAAGAGAAAATTGAGCAATAAACTCCAAATCCATAATGCCACCAGACATCGTTTTTAAATCCCATTGATTTTTTGGCGGCTTTTCTTTTGCAATCAAGGCACGCATTTCACATACTTCTTTTGCAACTTCCTTCTTATCACGAGAAATAGCAATAATTGCACACACTTCATTTTCTAGCTTTTGTAAAAAATCAGGGTCTCCTGCAATGCCTCGAGCCCTTGTTAAAGCAAGATATTCCCATATCCATGCTTCTTGGCGATAATACTTTTTAAAAAATGGAAAAGAAACAGCAATAGGTCCTTTATTGCCTAATGGCCGTAACCTTAAATCAACGACATAAAGAATACCTTGGCTTGTAAGAGTGGATAAAGCAGAAACGAGGCGCTGTGCTAAACGCGTATAATATTGAGAGATATAAAGAGGCTTTTCTCCATCAGATATTTCTGCATCATCATCGTGTTCATAAAGCAAAACGAGGTCAACATCGGAATCTGCTGTTAATTCGCGACTTCCAAGCTTCCCCATACCCAATATGCCAACACGCCCTCCTTTAATACGACCATGAAGACGAGAAAATTCCTCTTGAACGGTAGCAAATGTTTTTGTAATCATAAGATCAGCAAGCGCAGTAAAAGCAAAACCCGCTCTTTCTCCTGTAATTGTACCGTTTAAAATTCGAATACCAATCAAAAAACGTTGTTCATCTGCAAAAATCCTTAAATGGTCAAGAATTTCCTCATAAGAAAGAACATTTTCAAGAAAATATTCAAGCCGTTTTTCTAAGTACGTTTTGGTCGGTAATTCTGAAAGAATATTCGGATCTAACATTCCATCAAAAACATGGGATCTGCGTGTAATAATTTCTGCAAGACGTGGAGCAGCACCCATAATAAGGACAAGCATATCCAAAAGAGAGGGATTAGACTGCAAAAGACTAAAAAGCTGAATTCCTGAAGGTAAGCCCTGTAAAAAACCATCAAAACGCAACATCGCCTCATCAGCTCGTTTTGTCCCACCAAAAGCTTTCAAAAGAGCTGGTGTTAATTCCGTTAATCTCTCGCGTGCTTCGGCTGATTGCGTTGCTTTATAACGACCAAAATGGAGCGTGCGCATAATACGACAAATATCACTTGCTCTTTCGAAGCCTAAACGGCTTAACGTTATTAATGTCTCCGGATCATCTTCTTCACCGGTAAAAACTAAATTACCAATTTCTAAACCAAGTTCTTGCTCATTCTCAAACAGTGCAGCATAATGTTTTTCAACAACCTGAAGTGTTTTTAATAAATCACGGATAAAACTGCTCCTGTCTTGATAACCCATTAAATAGGCAACACTCGTGAATTGAGCTGTATCATTTGGAAGAAGATGTGTTTGTTCATCGAAAAGCATTTGAATACGATGTTCCACATTTCGAAGAAATGCATAACTTTTTATAAGGCTATTTCTCGTTTTCTCACTGATCCAACCAAGCGTGTGAAGTTCTGCTAACATTGCAACTGTCTGACGTCCACGTAATTGAGGAAAACGTCCACCAGCAATGAGCTGCTGTGTCTGAACAAAAAACTCAATCTCACGAATACCACCACGACCTAACTTTATATTATGCCCATAAGCTGCAATTTGACCGTAATTTTTATGCGCATGAATTTGACGTTTGATCGAATGAATATCAGCAATAGCAGCATAATCTAAATATTTCCGCCACACATAGGGAAAAAGCTCTTTGAGAAAGTTAAAACCTGCCCTCTTATCACCAGCAACTGGACGTGCTTTAATCATGGCTGCTCGTTCCCAATTTTGCCCACGCCCTTCGTAATAACGCAATGCAGTCCTTACTGGTAAGGCCAAAGGGGTTGAACCTGGATCTGGACGAAGACGAAAATCAAGACGAAAAACATATCCTTCCGCAGTGCGTTCTTGAATGATACGGATTAATCGGCGTACCATTTTAGAAAATACGTTAACACTTTCAGAAAGATTACCAATATGAGATGATGTTTCATCAATGAAAACAATAAGATCAATATCAGAAGAATAATTAAGTTCCCCTGCTCCTAACTTTCCCATCCCTAAAATAATTAAACCACAGTCTTTTTCTGGATTCTCACGGCTTAATAAATTGATCTTACCATGATCATGCGCTTCTCTTAATAGAAAACGTAGTGCTACACTTAATGCTGCTTCGCCCAAACGTGTCAACCAAGCACATGAAACTTCGTAAGTAAAAACACCACCCAAATCAGCTAAAGCAATAAGAACATGCGCTTCTCGTTTTTTGCGCCTTAAAGCAGCCATCAATGAAGTTTCATTTATAGCTTCATCCTTATCAATAGCTGTAATATCATCTATAATTTCGCTCAGCCTTGTTTCTATATCAACATTTAATAAAGCACTAAGATATGGTGTGTTGGCAATTAAAACCTCACGCAAAAAAGGAGATAAGGTCATAACCGAACTGATAAAATCAATCTGCGTTCCACTCTCTGAAATGATGGAAACAAGCGATTCTAAACCTTCTTTCCTTGCTTGTTCTTCCATGTCTTTTAACCATTGGGAACCACTTTTATCGAGAGGACATAAAGGGAGAAGCTGTGTTTTTAAAAAAGCTTGTTTCATCTGTGCTCCCTTGAAAAGCATTTTGCTTTCCTTTCTATTGCTTTATACTTTTAAAATAGTTGTTACGTATGAAAGTGAAGAAAAATATCTTTAAGGAAATAACAAAACAGCCCTAAGCCCTGGATTTGCATTTTCAAGTAACAATTCACCCCCGTGAAGCTTCATAACCGCTTTTGCTATACTTAAACCAATCCCAAACCCAGGTTGTGTGCGGCTTTCTTCAAGACGAACAAATCGTTCTGTCACTTTTTCACGTTTATCCTCTGCTATTCCTGGTCCATTATCGCTCACAACAACTAATAAATGTTCATCACGATATTCCATTGATAAGCAAACCTTCGCTTGCCTTCCGCCTTTAGGCGCATATTTAATTGCATTATCTATAAGATTAAAAATTGATTGCGCAACAAGCTCACGATTCAATTTTAGCTCTTTATCAAATATATCTCCCAACTGAAGTAAAACACCTGACTCTTCAGCAAAAGGTTCGTAAAGCTCAACAGCATCCTCAAGGATCAGTTTCATATTCATCATTTCAAGATGTTCAATTGCACTGCTGGCCTCAATACGTGAAATCATTAAAATCGCATTGAACGTACAAATAAGTTGATCTGATTCTGCAATAACCCTATCAAGGACCTGACGATATTCAAGCTTTGTCTTATTTCCTGAAAGCGCTTCTTCAGCGCGATTTCTAAGACGCGTTAACGGCGTTTTCAGATCATGAGCAATATTATCTGATACTTGACGTAAACCAATATTTAACTCTTCAATGCGGTCTAACATAACATTAAGATTGGTTGACAATCGATCAAACTCATCCCCTACTCCAGAAACAGGTAAACGCCCACTGAAATCACCATCCATCAAGCGCTGTGATGCAGCCGTTACATGATCAATCCTTTGTAAAGCTCTCCTGCCAACAAAAAACCATATGAGTAAAGCGCCTCCAACCATTGCAGCAAGTGCAATGATCACAGCTTTGCGAATAACAACAGCAAAACGTTCTGGCTCATCCAAATCACGTCCTATAAGAATCTTCATAGCATTAGGTAAATCAACAATAACCGCCAAAGCGCGATGTTCACTTGTTTTGCCATGTTCTCCAAAACGGGAATACAAAAAAGAGGTAGAAATAAAACCACTCTGATTCAAAAGACCTAATTCAATACGTGCTACATTTCCTGCTAAAATACGCCCCATAGAATCTGTAACAAGATAAAGAAATGCTCCTGGTTGTCTTGAACGATAATCAATAGTGCGCATTAATAAGGATAATCCTCCATAATTATAAGCATTTTCAATATACTTTAATTCTTCATGTAAAGCCTGTTCAGTTTGCTCTGTTAACAATGAAGCAGAAAATGCCGTCATATAAATAGAAAGTCCTGTTGCCACCAATCCAAACAATAAAATGTAAAGTGCTGAAAGCCTTAGCGCCGTCGTGCGCATTATATTAATCAAACGATTCATGCTTTGTTATCTGGTACTTTCAGCATATATCCAGCTCCACGCACTGTATGGAGAAGGGGAACATCAAAATCTTTTTCAATTTTGGCTCTCAAACGAGAGATATGGACATCAATGACATTCGTTTGTGGATCAAAATGGTAATTCCAAACGTTTTCCAAAAGCATAGTGCGTGTAACAACCTGCCCCGCATAACGCATCAAATATTCAAGTAAACGAAACTCTCGTGGTTGCAATAGAATGTTTCTATCACCTCGTTTTACCGTATGTGCTAACCGATCAAGCTCAAGATTACCTACACAGTAAACAGTTTCTGCTTCTTTAGGATTTTTCCGCCGTTGTAAAACTTCAACACGCGCAAGAAGTTCAGAAAAAGCATAAGGCTTTGTCAAATAATCATCTCCCCCTGCACGCAGCCCCGTTACACGATCATTAACTTGCCCTAAAGCAGACAGAATAAGAACCGGTGTTTCATTGCCTTTAGCGCGCAATTCAGCAATAATAGAAAGACCATCACGATGCAAAAGCATTCGGTCAACAACCATAACGTCATAATTTTCCGTGGTTGCTAAAGCGTATCCCGTATCTCCATCATAAGCAACATCAACAGAATGCCCTACTTCCAAAAATGCTTTTTCGAGATAATGCCCCGTCTCATGATCATCTTCAATAACGAGTATCTTCATAAAACGTATCTCCATTATTTTATTATGTTGTAGGACAAATGTTTAATAAATATTTGTCCTACAACTAAAGCTTTATTTTTTGAAAATTGGAAGAGCAACAAAACGATTTTGATCATTTGTTCGCACTTGTAAGAGTATAGCCTTTCGTCCTAACTGCTGAGCATTTTTGATTGTGTTAATAATATCAGAGACTCGTTTAACTGGTTTATTATTTACTGTCACAATGATATCACCAGGGCGTATCCCTTTATCTGCAGCATCTGAATCGGTATCGACATCCGTTACGACAACCCCTACACCATCATCAGAAGGCATAACAATCAAACCATAATCTTCCAATGTTTCATCTAAATCACTCTGTCCATTTGAATATTTTGAAGTCTCTTTCTTACTTTCATCTTCAGACATTGAAGCGAGTTTAACCTTTATACTCTCCTCCTTACCTGATCTCCAAATCCCTATGGTTACCATTTCTCCTGGTTTAATATTTGCAATACGTTTCGCCAGCTCACGCGCATCAGCAACTTTTTCATTATTCACTGAAATAATTACATCACCCGCTTTAATACCAGCCTTTTCTGCCGGTCCTTTTAACGGATCAGTAACCAAAGCACCTTTGGCTTCTTTCAATCCTATTGAATCGGAAATCTCCTTTGTTACCGGCTGAATCTGAACACCTAACCAACCACGTTGAACTGAACCTTTTTCAATAAGTTGTTGTACAACCTGTTTTACAGTCGCTGCTGGAATAGCAAAAGCAATCCCAACATTTCCTCCAGAAGGAGAAAAAATTGCTGTATTAACCCCAACAACCTTTCCATTAAGATCAAACGTTGGACCACCAGAGTTTCCTCTATTAACAGCAGCATCAATCTGAATAAAATCATCGTACACACCAGTGCCAATATCACGTCCACGTGCAGAAACAATACCTGCTGTCACAGTTCCACCAAGACCAAATGGATTCCCAATGGCAACAACCCAATCCCCAACACGAAGCTTTGAATCATCACCAAAATCAACATAAGAAAATTTTCTTTTATCATTCACTTTTAATACGGCAAGGTCGGTTTTGGGGTCTTTCCCAATGAGCTTTGCGTTCAATTCTGTACCATCATCAAGAACAACAGTATAACTTGTTCCGTCAGAAATCACATGATCATTGGTCACAATGTAACCATCAGACGAAATAAAAAAACCCGATCCAAAAGCAACAGGACGGAGTCTCTGCGATTGGTGCGGAAATTTATTTTTAGGTTTATCAAAATCATAAAACTCTTTAAAAAATCTTTTTAAAGGATGCTGATCTGGTAATTGATCAAGTCCTGGACCACTAAAAAAGTTGCTAAAGAACCTATCTTCTTTCTTTTTATTGCTCTTTACTTGTACTGCTACAACGGCTGGTTTCACTTGAGCAACAATATCGGCAAATCCCTGTTGTTGCATTAACGAAGTAAATACAGAACTTGCATGAGCCTTTGTCATCCACAAGCTTGATGTACATCCACTAAAAAACAGTGCACTTTCCAATATCGCAGAAAAACTCACTGCGACAAATGTTCTAAAGAAAGCCTTTTTAACCATTTATTCTATGCTCCTATTCAATCATACCTTTATTTCAATTCCGATCACTTATAAAATACCAGACCTTACCGTTTTCTGTCTAAATTATTAAAGTTTTGTAAGGTTTCAGTATTCCCTAATATAATTACAATAAGATTGTCTGCTCATTGCAGATGATCTGATTTTTTTCTTTTATGTAACATTTTTTTTAATGCAATGACATTTTTGACTGTTCTTTTTCATTCACATAACTCATGATTATTTCGTTTGAAGTGGAAAAATATGATACTTACGCCAATGATAATAATGATCAAAGGCGAGAACCATAAAAACCAAGTTATCTTATTCAATGGTGGTTTCAAGAGAATAAATTCACCATATCGCTCAACAAGAAAGTCAGTGACTTGCTGATTACTATAGCCCATTTTTAGCCTTTCCCGAATTAAAAGCCGTAAATCACGTGCTAAAGCAGAATCTGAATCATCAATTGATTGATTTTGACAAACAGGACAACGTAAATGCGATGAAATATGGCGTGCTCGCGCTTCAAGAATCTTATTCTTTAAAATCTCATCCGGCTCTACTGCTATTGCTAATCGAAAAGGAAACGTTGCAATTAAAAAAAATACAATCCAAAGAATTTTTTTCATCTCAATGTCTTTTCCAAAAATTTAAAGCAAGCACTACCCTATTGTACATGCCAATGCGAAACCAATACCCCAAAAGAGAAAGACATCCCCCCATAGCCATCATGAATGCCCCTAACCAAATACATATTACATAAGGCTTCCACCATACGTGCACAACGAGACCCCGATTATCAATATGTCCCGGTACAATATATAGCTGTGATAAGCCATGATTTTTAAGACCAACTTCTGTTATTGATGTATTTTGGCTTGAATAAAATCGCTTTGAGGCTGTTACATGACCTACAATGTTTTTATTTTCATATATTTTAAAATAAAACTCCATTGTCGAATAATTCGAACCAACACCATCATACACTGCATCAAAATGAAGCGTTTTATCCGCTATCGTCACCCTATCCCCTACGTTCATGATTAAAATACGTTCTTGCCCAAAACTTGCTACGCAAACAATACCAAATAATGTAACGCCTAATCCCATATGTGCTATTGCTGCACCAAAAGTAGACCATGGCAATCCAAGAAATCTCTTAACGCGTACTGAAAAAGCTCTCTTGCCATATCCACTCTTTCCCCATAGATCCGCTAAACTGCCTAAAAAAACAAACGCTGAAAGCCCAATCCCTAAAACTGCAAAAATATCACGCACAGATGTCGCATAGAATATTATAAAACAGACGATACCAACCAATACAAAAACAAACCACAAGCGTTCAAAAACTGCAAGAAAATCACCGCGTTTCCATGCCATCATTGTCCCAAATGGAACAAACAACAACAGCAAAACCATTAGCGGTCCACAGGTAAGATTAAAAAAAGCAGCCCCTACAGAAATTTTTTGCCCTGTTAATATCTCAATAAAATAAGGATAAAGCGTACCAATCAATACTGTTGCTGTTATTGTTGTCAGTAACAAGTTATTTAAAACAATAAACCCTTCACGTGAAATTGGTTGAAAAAATCTTTCTGTTTTTAAAATAGGGGTACGCAAAGCAAAAAGAAGAAAAGCAGCTCCCGTAAAAAAAAATAAAAGAGCAAGAATTGCTTGCCCGCGTGCTGGATCAACAGCAAAACTATGAACAGAAACTAAAAGCCCAGAACGCACAAGAAAAGTTCCCATCAGAGAAAGGGAAAAAGTAAGCAGCGCTAAAAACAGAGTCCAACTTTTCAATATTTCTCGTTTTTCGAGAACAAGAGCAGAATGTAAAAGAGCCGTTCCTGAAAGCCACGGCATAAACGAAACATTTTCAACAGGATCCCAAAACCAATACCCCCCCCATCCTAGCTCATAATAAGCCCAATAAGAGCCAACCATAATACCCAATGTCAAAAAACACCAAGCAAGTAAAAGCCACGGACGAATCCCACGCGCCCAAATTCTATCAACCTGTCCCATAATCAATGCCGCAACGGCAAAAGAAAAACAAAGTGAAAAACCGACATAACCTAAATAAAGTAGCGGTGGATGAATTGCTAATGCGATATCTTGTAAAAGAGGATTGAGACCATTTCCCTGCAATGCTGGTGGATTTACGCGTAAAAATGGATTGGATACAAAAAGAATAAATAAAAGAAAAGCAGTTGTAATCCAACTTTGGCAAATTAAAACAAGCGTCTTAAAATCTTCTGGCAAATGTTGGCTAAAAAAAGCCATCAATGCGCTAAAAAAAGCAAGACTTAAAACCCATAACAACATAGAGCCTTCGTGGTTGCCCCAAACACCTGTAATTTTATAGAGCATCGGTTTTTCTGAATGAGAATTCTCAACAACGTTCAAAACAGAAAAATCAGATACGACATAAGCATAAATTATCACTAAAAAAGATAAAAGCAGTAATGTAAAAGTGATATATGTTAGAGGAACAACTGTTTGCATTAACAAACGCTCTCTCCACCAAAAACCTAAAGCAGGTAAAAATGCCCCTAATAAGCTTACTGAAAATGCTGCAGCTAAAAAAATATGACCCAGTTCGACAAGCACAATCGAATTATTTCTCCATAATGTAATGTTTTTTCAAACGATCAGCTGTTTCTTTAGGCATATAAGTTTCATCATGTTTTGCTAAAATACGCATCCCTATAAAAAAGCCCTGTTTATCGAAATGCCCTTCTACGATCACCCCCTGACCTTCACGAAAAAGATCCGGTAAGGCACCATTGAAAACTACTTTTTCATGTTTTTTGTTATCCGTTACAAAAAAAACAACGCCTCTCTCTCCAACATATTGAACAGTTCCCTTTTCAACAAAGCCACCCAAACGCAAAGGGCGCTCCGTTAAAATATCTTCTCTTGTAATTTCAGAGGGCATTCTAAAAAAACTGACCGCATGACGCATTGCATACACTATGAGACTTGCTGCAATTGTCATAACCAAACAACATAATAATATGATCAGTAAGCGCTTTTTTTTTCGCTGCTCTAAAATAACCTTCCATGAGGCAGAATTCTTTAAAGATTGACTGTTCATAGACACTCTGCGAAAAAATTTTAAATACGTTATAATTAAGTATCAATATTTTATTTTTTAAGAGCTTTGCACATCTTCTACATAGGTGCAAGATTTCTTTTCTTTGTATGCTTACTCGATAAATCACGTAACTGAATCATCATTTTTTTAACACGTGATTGTCCTGAAAAATTTTCAGGCATTGTATCAAGAAAGCTTTGTAAAAATTGCACTGCCTGTGCAGTTTTTCCTGCTTGATGCAATGCATCGGCTAGCAATAAACGTGGATAAAAATCTGTTGGCGCTAAATCTGCTGCTTTTTGAAAAGCATTTTGCGCTTCTTGCGTTATCACTCCCCCTTCATAACCAACCAATGCTAAACCGTATCCTACAAGCCTTGGAGCTGTTTCTCCATTCAAACGAAGTGCATCTAAATAAGTATTCACTGCTTCTTGAAAAAGGCTTTCTTCGAGATACCCTACCGCTAACGCATCTGCTAGCTTGCCATCATTAGGTGCACGGAAAAAAAGCACTTGTAAACGAATAAGCTTTTCTTGCTTACTAAGAGTTTGAGGATCCTTATCCATTAATTCGCTAAAAAAATAACTTTTCACTTCTGGATTGCCTGTCAGCCCATAAATATTCCATGTCATAAGGAGAACAAACAAGATACTTAAAGCCTTAAGAATATTTCTTTTTTTATAATGCATATAAAGCTTGTTAAACTCAATCATACGCTTATGGCTTCTATAACCATCCACGGTTTGAACTTTCCATTCTTTTTTTATCTCATCATCAAAACGTAGTGAAAGAAAAAGAACACTTGCCAGAAAAATCAGAAAAAATGCTGCAAAAATCAATAAGAGCATATCGTTTTTTTCCAATACGAACAGAGAATAACTCGCTTACATTTTATCCTCTTCATGAGAAAAGTGATGTGAATTAATAAAAATTCATTTTTTCATGGAGAATATTATAAAATCTATTATATATATCAATTAAACAAAGAAACTAAAAACAATGTTTCCCTACTCTTTGATGTATTATCTGAAAATACTGCTTTACAAACTTTATAGACATTTCTTGCTTAAGGAGAAAATATGTTATTCTCCCATCTTAGGTAATAAAACTTTTGCATACAACCCACCCAAATCAGAACGGGATAAAAAGAGATTCCCACCATATTCACTGACCATATCTGAAACAATTGCTAACCCTAAGCCTGACCCTAGTTTACTTTCATTAAACCGCCGCCCCCTTTTTAATGCTTCATCAATTTTGTCTTCTGTTAAACCAGGACCATCATCTTCTACAAAGATGCTAAAATATTCTGTTTCTTCAGCATTTTCTTCTAAACAACAAGAGATCAAAACCTTTGCGCGAGACCACTGAGTAGCATTTTCAATCAAATTCCCTATAATTTCTTCTAAATCTTCCTTCTCTCCAGAAAAAACAATATCATCAACATCCATAATAAATTGAATTTGTTTTTCAGGATTAAGCTTTTTCATAACCCGCACCAAGCGTTCAAGCACACTGCGAACAGACGTATGATAGACAACACTATCGCATTGTGCTGCAATCCGCGCACGCTGAAGATAATGATTGATTTGAGCTTGCATTATTTGCGTTTGCTCTCTCAACAAACTAGCCTTTTCTCCGCGCATCTTATCTGTCTCATTCATAATCACGGATAGAGGCGTCTTCAATGAATGCGCGAGATTACCAACCTGTGTGCGAAATCGCTCGATAATACGCTGATTATTATTAATGAGAGCATTCATCTCTTGTACAAGCGGCATCACTTCGCTTACTAAATCCGTATTCACATAATGAACTCTTCCTTCGCGAATATCATTCAATGCACGTCGAATAAGCTTCAACGGTTGAAAACTAAAGAAAATAATAGCAATATTAATAAGAACACTCCCGATACCGAAACTCCAAAGAAAAATTTGCAAAGTTCGCTTAAATTCCTTTACCTGGGCATGAGCTTCATCGATATTCCCAACAAGCCGAAAACGTGCAATATGATTTTTATTATCAAGAACAACATCACTCTCAATCACTTGTAGCTTTTGACCATTGTTCCCCGTTATCCGATAAGAGCGAAAGAATTTATTGTCAAAAGGTATATCAACATCACTTGGTGTAAATATCTCGCCTGTTCCCAATGAGGGAGATGTCAATCTTCCTTTTAAATTATGGGATATCGCAACAACTTCCCAATACCATCCTGTTGTTGGATCAGAATAACGAATATCATCAATCCCAGCCCCTCCTATCAAAGTACCTTCCGATGACACCGTCACTGTTGCAATAAGACTGTAGAGTTGAGCAGAAAGGATACGCTCTAGGCTTTGTTCAGTCGAACGCTTATAAAATAAAATACTTACTGCAGAAATCGATAAAAGAGAAATAACAACCCATAATGTTGATAAGATCATAACACGTAAACTGAGAGATCGAGTAATTACAAAAAAGAACCTCCTATACCAATTATTCTCTTCAAAAACATTCATTAATCACCTCGCGTTCTCACGCGATATCCCATTCCTCGAATAGTTTCAATCAAATTCATTCCAAGCTTTTTCCGTAACCGACCTACAAAGACTTCCACCGTATTCGAATCCTTATCAAAATCCTGATCATAAAGATGTTCAGTAAGCTCTGTTCTTGAAATGACCCTGTCACAATGATGCATGAGATACGAAAGCAGTCTGAATTCATAAGATGTTAGTTTAATCAATTGACCATCCACAAAAACACGAGACGTCTTTGTATCCAACAAAACATTTCCGCAACATAATGCACTTGTCGCATGTCCCGTAGTGCGACGAATTAATGCTCGCAAGCGCGCCATCACCTCCTCCAAATGAAATGGCTTCACAACATAATCGTCAGCTCCAGCATCAATACCGCGCACCTTATCAGACCAACGGTCTCGCGCCGTTAGCATTAAAACAGGCATGGAGAGCCCTTCTTGACGCCACTTTTCAACAACACTAATACCATCAATCTGCGGTAAACCTATATCAAGTATCACCGCGTCGTAAGACTCTGTGCTCCCTAAAAAATAAGCCTCTTCACCATCGAAAGCACTATCGGAAACATATCCTGCACGTCTTACAGCTTCTGCTAATTGATGGTGAAGATTCCGATCATCTTCAACGATTAAGATACGCATCACAACACCATCTGCTAAAGACTAATCAGCAGGAACAAAAAACTCAACACGACGTAACTTTTCACCATTACGGGCTGGTACAACAACTACAATTGCACACATGTCCTTTCCATCCTGAACAACCGGTTTTGAACGGACGAGAACCCCGCTCTCTTGTGCGGCAGCCTTCTTACCTACTTCAGCACACCCAGAAGCTAGAACAGAATCTGCTCCTAAAAAAGCTGCTATTATTACGAACAAGAATTTTTTTTTCATCATAAATATTTCAATAACCCATCTCTTCTCTTCCTTGATAAAGGATAAAAGAAATAATGGTTTTTTTTAGTCGATTAAAAAATCACAAATGAAAACAATTTATCCTCTATCTTACAGAAGAACATATTAACATTACTCCAAATTTTTAAAAAATCAAAAAAATATTTTTAATAATGAGAATAAAATTTATTCAATAAAATAATAAAATATTAATATACTATCTTACAAAAAATGCATAATTCTAAAACAAATTCTTTTTCTGTTAGAACTATAGAAAAAAAATACTTCTACTCCATATAATTATTGTAGATTTGTTTGGTTGTATTGCTTTGCCATAGGCTCTCTTTAAATGTTTGATTTTTTTAAAAAAAAGAAAGGGCAACACCGTAAGCCATTTCATAGTCCTGCTCTCATTGAATTAGACGCACGATTAGACACAGCGCTTTATCACATTCGTTCTGCTAACAGTTTTTTCTGGAAAAAGGCAAAAATCGTCTCACAAAATTTTCATCTTCAAGGATGGAAACGTTTTATCGTTGAAGTTCTCGATGAAATACTGACATTAGGGTTGATGGGATTTACTCTTTTCACTATTTTGGGCATTTCTGTTTTTGAACTGACCAAAACAGATTGGTCTTCTCCTAAAAACTTTTCCATTCTTTTTCTAGATCGCTATGGAAATTCCATTGGGCACCGTGGTGCACTGCCGGCAATCTCTGTCCCCGTTGAAGAAATGCCTGACACTGTCATTAAAGCGGTTCTCGCTACAGAAGACCGTCGTTTTTTTGATCATTGGGGCATTGATTTTCAAGGACTTACACGGGCAATTTCACAAAATATGCAAGCTAAAGGTGTGGTGCAAGGTGGTTCAACTCTCACACAACAATTGGCTAAAAATTTATTTTTAACAAACGAAAGAACCATAACACGTAAAATCAAAGAAGCTTATCTTGCTCTTTGGCTAGAAGCAAATTTTAGCAAAAAGCAGATTTTACAACTTTACCTTGACCGAGC
>NZ_JBHIOZ010000012.1:0-1870 GCF_042195805.1 Bartonella sp. AP57NXGY
CCTTTTGCTGTATAATCATAAGCTAGCGCTGGATTTTGAGCAATTGCCTTAACTGGAACGGCAACACCTGGTGAATAAGCAAGTGCTAAATCATGCTGTGTTGCCATAGACTTTGTTGCAACAATCTCAAGCTTTCCTGGTCGACCACGACTATGAAAATCTAGAGCTTCTCTTTCGCTCGCACTGTAAACAGTTTGAGACATTTTCTGATCTTGCTCGCTCTTTTTCATCTCACTTTATTTTCTCCAAAAACAGTGTAAATTTTGCTTGATAATGCGTATAGTCATTAAATTTGATTCATATATTAGAAATCGCTATTCTTGCCTTAGCAAATCTGATGATGCGTTGCAATTTAGAGATAAATAGATATTGAAGTAAACAAAAAAGAGTAAAAACTTCACTTAAAGGAAACAGGCCTCGTACAAATGGATAAAAAAAACAATCATAAAAATAATTTAATTCCACAGCCTGCCTCCCCATCTGCTTCCTCTCAAGAACGTCTTACACCTATGATGGAGCAGTACATAGAAATCAAAGCCGTCCATCATGATTCCCTTCTCTTTTACCGAATGGGGGATTTTTATGAATTATTTTTTAATGATGCGATTGAAGCTGCTCAGGCTTTAGGAATCACACTCACAGCACGCGGAAAACATTTAGGACAAGATATTCCTATGTGTGGTGTTCCCGTTCATGCTGCAGATGATTATTTACAAAAACTGATTGCTTGTGGTTACCGAGTTGCTGTTTGTGAACAAATAGAAGATCCTGCTGAAGCAAAAAAACGTGGCTCAAAATCTGTTGTTCGGCGTGATGTTGTTCGTCTTGTAACACCTGGAACAATAACAGAAGAAAAACTCCTTGATCCAACACGCGCAAATTATTTGATGACACTTTCCCGTATAAAAACTAGCGATGGAGAGGAATTTGCTCTTTCTTGGATTGATATCTCAACAGGCATATTTCGTGTAACAGAGAGCCGCCAAGAAAAACTTTTAGCAGATATTATGCGTGTGGATCCACAAGAAATCATTGTTTCTGATTCATTTTTTCATGATAAATCTCACAAGTCACTTTTTAGTGTTCTTGATCGTATCGTTTCACCTCAACCTGCTTGTCTCTTTGACGCACTCACCGCTGAACGCGATATTTGCAATTATTTTAAACTCTCAACTCTTGAAGGCGTTGCCGATTATTCACGCTGTGAACTCTCTGCAATTGTAGCTGCTATTCGTTATATCGAAAAAACACAAATCACGCATCGCCCTCCCCTCATGCAGCCTGAGCGCCAAAATGAAAGTGCAACTCTTTTTATTGATGCTGCAACCAGACTAAGCCTTGAACTTATTCGTACGACATCAGGTCAACGGGATGGAAGTTTATTAAAAGCTATTGATCGCACTGTAACAGGAGGAGGATCACGCCTTCTTATTGACCGCCTTATTGCTCCCCTCACAACTCCTTCAGCTATTGATACGCGTTTGGATTCTATCGATTTTTTTCTACGTAATCCTTCTCTTGCAGAAGCGATAAAGCTTATTTTAAAGGGGGGACCAGATATGCCCCGCGCCGTTTCACGTTTGGCTCTTGGACGAGGAGGTCCCCGTGATATGGCGACAATCCAGCGTGGCTTTGAAATCATTCGTGAATTGCATCAACTTCTTGATAATGAGCTTCTGCCTCAAGAAATAAGTGATGTACAACAGGTGTTCTCAAAATTACCCACAGCGTTATACTTTCATTTAGAACAAGCATTAGCTGATGATCTCCCACTCCTTAAACGTGATGGTGGTTTTATTCGTTCTAATTATCATAAAGAGCTCGATGAAATGCGTGCTTTACGTGATGAATCTCGCCGTGTCATTGCTGA
>NZ_JBHIOZ010000012.1:1970-6435 GCF_042195805.1 Bartonella sp. AP57NXGY
AAACGCTATGCGTTTTACGACAACAGAGCTCGCTGACCTTGAAAGCCGTATTGCCCATGCTGCCAATCACGCATTGACACTTGAACTAGAGATTTTTGATATTCTCGTTCATGAAATTACCGAACAAGTTGATTTTATTCGCAAAGCCTCTGAAGCACTTGCTATTTTAGATGTATCTGTCGCTTTAGCATATCTTGCTGAAGAACAAGGATATTGCCGCCCTAAAATTGATCTTTCACTTACCTTTCGCATTACAGCAGGACGCCATCCTGTCGTCGAGCAAGCACTCCGCAAACAAGCAGCAGAACCTTTTATTGCCAATAATTGTGATCTCTCTGTGCAAGAAAATCAGCAATATGCAGCAATCTGGCTGTTGACAGGGCCTAATATGGGAGGAAAATCAACTTTTTTGCGGCAAAATGCTCTTATTGCTATTATGGCGCAAATGGGGTCCTTCGTTCCAGCAACTTCAGCACATATTGGTGTCGTTGATCGCCTATTTAGTCGCGTTGGGGCTTCCGATGATCTTGCACGAGGGCGCTCAACCTTTATGATGGAAATGGTTGAAACAGCAACGATTCTCAATCATGCTAGCCACCATTCCCTTGTTATTCTTGATGAAATAGGACGTGGAACATCAACCTTTGATGGACTTTCTATTGCTTGGGCTGCTGTTGAATATCTCCATGAAGTTAACCATTGTCGTGCTATTCTTGCTACCCATTTTCATGAAATGACTGCACTTACCGAAAAACTTGACAGACTGCATAATGTAACCATGAAAGTCAAAAATTGGGATGGTGATGTAGTTTTTCTTCATGAGGTCACACCAGGAGCCGCTGACCGTTCCTATGGTGTACAAGTCGCAAAGCTTGCTGGACTTCCCCCAGCCGTTATTACACGAGCAACAGATGTACTCCATCAATTAGAACAAGGCGAAATGGCTGGAAAAGGACATAAACTCATTGATGATTTACCACTCTTTTCTCTTAAAGCAACATCTCCCGTCAATGAAGCAAAAAACAAACATTGTATACTTCACGAAGCTTTAAAAAATATTCATCCCGATGAACTCTCTCCTAAACAAGCTTTAGAAGCAATTTACCACCTCAAACAGCTTGAAAAGAGTAACCCTTTATAGAAAACAGATGTTATTTTTTATTAAAAAACCTTCTTAATAGGAGATAACGTAACCATTTTTGATATACCACAGCATAAACAGTTATTTATCGTATTCCCATCGCTTTTCTACATAATATATTTTGATAAGTGTAATTGCCTATAGGCAAAACCCTATGCATTATATTTCATATTCCCTTAGATTAATATTGGCTCTTATACAAAAAATTGGTCAAGATCGACTATTTTTACAAGATAGTCGTTTTTTGTAAAGATTGTCATGAAATCTCCTCCACCTTGCAAATACGCCATATTTAGTGAATTATGCTTTTTCACGATCGATATTATTGTTATCATAGCAACATTTCTAGTTTAAAGCTGTTGGTGTTGGAATGCCATCCCATTTTGCATAATAAATTCATAGATAATGGGTCTCGTATTTTCTTCACATTTTAAGTTATAAAGAGCTCTTTTACTGTTTTCATATGAAACATATAATCAGATATATCACAGCTGTACTTTATTTTCATAAACATCCTTCAACTCCTTCCCACACCTTAATGGATAAGGATTTTCATTCGAATAAAGTCTGCAAATAGTCCAGCTTCTAACGGATTTTCCTTGACTTCCTAATCATGTGCTTCTCTTAAACTCAAAGCTTTACAAACAAGTCTAAGAATATTCACCACACACTAAAAACACACTTAATATTTAAGGAAGATGCCGTATATCACAGCTCTAAATGACAGTGTTTTTACGGTACAACAAGATAATGCCACCAGTACAATAAATATCTTTCATAAATTATGAGTAATAAGAAATCATAATCTCATATAAGATTGGAATATGATATGAAAAGTAATTATACTGTATCTGTCTTACATAGCTGCTAAAATAAGCAATCTACCGCAGTTTTTAGTTGTATTGATAGCTTTTTAATCATACTCATCATGACTCGAAATATTCTGATAAGTTCATAAACTCATAAAATAATTAGCTTAGAATATCGTGCAAAAGATGCAAAAAATCAGAGCACTATCTCTATTCAACTCATCAAATATTACGTACTGCACCCTTTGCAGCAGATGTGGTCATCGCTGCATAGGCTTTGAGAGCCTTTGAAACTTTACGCTGACGCTTCTCAATCGGTTGCCAAGCGCCTTTTCCTTTTGCTTCCATCTTAGAACGGCGCTGCTTCATCTCAACGTCATCCACCAACATATGAATTCTACGATTTGGAATATCAATTTCTATGATATCCCCCTCTTCCACCAACGCAATTTCTCCTCCTTCAGCAGCTTCTGGTGAAATATGTCCTATTGAGAGCCCTGAACTTCCCCCTGAAAAACGTCCATCTGTAACAAGTGCACAAACCTTGCCTAATCCTTTAGATTTGAGATAACTCGTTGGATAAAGCATTTCTTGCATTCCAGGTCCACCACGTGGGCCTTCATAACGGATTAAAACAATTTCACCTGTTTTAATCTTATCAGTTAATATAGCTGAAACAGCTGAATCTTGGCTTTCAAAAATTCTTGCCGGACCTTTAAAAGTTAAAATTGATTGATCAACGCCTGCTGTTTTTACAATGCAGCCATCTTTTGCAAGATTTCCATAAAGAACTGCCAATCCCCCATCTTGTGAATATGCGTGTTCCCTATCGCGAATCACACCTTTTTCACGATCAAGGTCAAGGGTCTCATAGCGACAAGATTGACTAAAAGCTGTCTGTGTTGGAATACCACCTGGAGCGGCACGATAAAATGCATGAACTGTTGGCTCATTAGTTTGCTTTACATCCCAGCGGTAAAGAGCTTCTTTCATTGTTTTTGCGTGAACCGTATAAGTTGATGTATCAATGAGTCCTGCCGCATCCAGTTCACCTAAAAGCCCCATAATACCACCAGCGCGATGAACATCTTCCATATGTACATTTGCAACAGCAGGAGCAACCTTACATAAAACAGGAACACAACGTGAAAGATGATCAATATCCGTCATGGTAAAATCCACCTCACCTTCTTGCGCTGCAGCTAAAAGATGCAGTACTGTATTGGTTGATCCCCCCATGGCAATATCAACGGTCATTGCATTTTCAAAAGCCTTGCGTGAAGCAATAGAGCGCGGCAAAACTGTTTCATCATCTTCTTCATAATAACGTTTAACCAATGCAACAATCTGTTTTCCAGCTTCTTCAAAAAGCATTCGTCGATCTGCATGTGTTGCTAACATTGATCCATTTCCGGGAAGAGAAAGCCCCAATGCTTCCGTTAAGCAATTCATAGAATTGGCCGTAAACATTCCTGAACAAGAACCACATGTAGGACAAGCAGCACGCTCCATTTCAGCAACTTCTTCTTCTGAATTTTGTTCTGAAGCTGCTGCAACCATGGCATCGACCAAATCAACCGTTAGATCTTGATCCTTCCATTTAATCTTACCTGCTTCCATAGGACCGCCTGAAACAAAGATTGTCGGAATATTCAACCGTAAAGCAGCCATTAACATACCAGGTGTAATTTTGTCACAATTAGAAATACAAACAAGTGCATCTGCACAGTGTGCATTAACCATATACTCTACAGAATCAGCAATGATTTCACGTGAGGGCAACGAATAGAGCATTCCATCGTGCCCCATCGCAATTCCATCATCTACAGCAATGGTATTAAATTCTTTCGCAACACCACCGGCAACTGCTATCTGTTGTGCGACTAATTGCCCAAGATCTTTTAAATGAACATGCCCTGGTACAAATTGTGTAAAAGAATTCGCAATCGCAATAATGGGTTTACCAAAATCAGTATCTTTCATCCCTGTTGCACGCCAAAGTCCGCGGGCTCCTGCCATATTACGCCCGTGGGTTGATATTCTTGAACGGTAAGAAGGCATTATTTTTTTCCCCTCAAATAATTCCATTTTGCTTGTTGTGCTGTAACTTCATTATAAAAACAAGAGCTTTAATATTCAAAAGAGAAAAATACCTTGTACTGCGGCATTTGAAGCACAAAATTAAAAGCTCTGCATAAACTTTTTCATAAAGCCTTTGTTTTTTATTACCTGTTAGTCAACATCTAATCCCTGTGTAAGTCCACGTTTGAGATAAATATCAAAACGCTTCAGTATGACACGAACTGTTCCAGATTTTTGTATGCCAGATTTGGTTAGCATATTGCATCTATCTGTTTGCGTAATTTCTGGAATTGGAAAGAATATAAAGAAATCGTGATAAAAATCTATCATCTCCTTATAATTCAGCTTTACACCTTTCAAACGCATTCATAAAAATATCTTTTAAATAATGATGACGCATTATCTCATGCTTTTGTTTTTACACTCTTCAATA
>NZ_JBHIOZ010000012.1:6535-12731 GCF_042195805.1 Bartonella sp. AP57NXGY
ACTGACACCATCATACATTTTTTTATCCCCATATCGTGAACGTCCTTGGTAATTGAGACAATTAAAAAGAGATATTTTTATTCCTTTCTTCAAGTGTTTTTATCCACATGGCTCTCCCTGCTTATGACATCAAGCAAGTGACTTTAATTGTTTCAATATAAGAAGATCTCAAATGAGAGAACCTTATGATATTCGGGACTCTCATTCCAGTTGTAAAAAATTAATTATGAATATAAATCAATACTTAATCTAATTATAACTCACATTACACCCTTTACGAAAAAATAGATAGAATTTATAAAGAGTACAGCTTTTTCTCGTAAGGTAATCTAGTGCAGAGTTACAATTTGTAGTTCATGCTCATTGGCTCCAGCAAGGGCGATAGAACGCTCATCGGATAAAATGATAGGATAACCTGTTTCACCAAAGAGAGCCCATATCGTAATGCCTGGGGTCATTGGTGGAAGATCTGGAAAGTTTTTAGCCAGATCATCTGTACAAACTTTTTTTAAATAGGCAATCTGTCCCGCATCAGAGTAGGATGTGTTCTGAAACGACAAGTTTTGTTTGTGTTCTCCCATTTCACTGTTCCTTTACGCCTTAACTTTTATGACTCACCACTACTGACTTTAATTGGAATCTGTTTTATTTCTTTTTTTAATTTTGGTTGATACAGATTAATTGATAAAAGACCATTTTTCAACTCTGCATTTGTAACATGCATCCCTTCCGCGAGAACAAAGGTTCGCTGGAATTGTCGCGCAGCTATACCCCGATATAAATATTGATGATTTTGGTTGTCTGTTTGTTTACCATGAATAACCAATTGATTGTCATCGAGTAAAATATTAAGATGGTTAATCTTAAATCCAGCAACAGCCAAAGTTATCCGGATATGATTTGCATCATCACTTTTATGCAAACGTTCAATATTATAGGCTGGGTAAGCCTCATCAGCTTTACCGATACGTTGCAATATTTTTTCTACGGTTTCAAACCCTAAAAGAAAAGGATTGGAGAAAGGCGTCACATGTGTCATTCATGAGTATCCTCTTTAAAACGGCTTTACTTGACCAACTCTATAAAAGTGTTCGCTGCACTCCTCTCATATGGCGAGCGTGAATGATAACTTCAAGAGAGAAGATTTAAGAGAGTTCAATGCCTCAAAGTAACATAAAATTATCAAAGGTGCGAAATTTATCTAGTATATTGTATAATAAAGATGAAATTGCGGAAATATTTCGCCGTTTTTCTGTGCAACGCCCAACACCTAAGAGTGATCTTAACTACATAAATACTTTTACACTTTTAGTTGCCGTTGTGCTTTCGGCTCAAGCGACAGATGTAAGCGTTAATAAAGCGACAAAAGAATTATTTTGCCTTGCTGATCAACCGGAAAAAATGGTTGCATTAGGGGAAGAAGAAATAGCAAATCATATCCGTTCAATTGGCCTTTGGCGTGCAAAAGCACGTAATGTTTATGCGCTTTGCAACTGTTTAATTGATTATTATGGCGGTCAAGTACCCGATACGCGTGAAGCACTCATGGCCCTTCCTGGAGTGGGGCGCAAAACGGCTAATGTGGTCTTGAATGTTGCTTTTGGTCAGCCTACATTGGCAGTAGATACACATATTTTTCGCTTAAGCAATCGTCTTGGTTTGGCGCCTGGAAAAACACCAGAAATTGTTGAGAAAAAATTATTAAAGATTATACCGGTTCATTATATTCGCCATGCGCATCATTGGCTGATTTTACATGGTCGCTATATTTGTCAAGCCCGTAAACCACAATGTACGCAATGCATTATTGCCGATTTATGTAAAGCAGCCATCAAAACAAATGCAATTCCAGCACCTTTGGTTGAGCTTCACGGCAATGGAGCGCCGATTTTTTTGTAATACGGTCTTGCTATTTTGTGTATACTAGCTTATGAAAACGTCTTTAAGAGCCGCCCGGCAGGGCATGCCGTGGCTGTTTAAATGCTTGTTCAAGCGTTGGTCCGCTTGAGTGAATAAAATGTTTGATTGAATAAATTAATGTACGGAGTAGCAAAATGCCCAAGATGAAGACCAAATCATCCGCTAAAAAGCGGTTTAAAATCACTGCGTCAGGCAAAATTAAAGTAGCAGCTGCCGGTAAGCGCCACGGCATGATTAAGCGTTCGAATAAATTTATTCGCGATGCACGTGGAACAATGGTTTTGTGTGAACAAGATGCTAAAAAAGTCATTCAGCATTATTTGCCGAATGGTATTTAAACCTTACGCTTTTGATTTTGAGGAGATTATAATATGGCTCGTGTGAAAAGAGGTGTGACAGCACACGCTAAGCACAAAAAAGTTCTTAAACAGGCTGAAGGTTTTTACGGTCGTCGTAAAAATACCATTCGTGCAGCTAAAGCAGCGGTTGATCGTTCAAAGCAATACGCTTATCGTGACCGCAAAAATAGGAAACGTACTTTCCGTGCTTTGTGGATTCAGAGAATTAATGCGGCTGTTCGCGCAGAAGGTTTAACTTATGGACGTTTTATTGATGGCTTATCAAAAGCCGGTATTGAGGTTGATCGTAAGGTTCTTTCAGATATAGCAATCCATGAGGCAGAAGCATTTTCTGCTTTAGTTGCTTCGGCAAAAAAAGCTTTAGAATATTTAAAAGATACGACACCTAATGCTTTCGAAGGCGCTGTCAAATAAGCCAGTTGTGTTCTCTTAAAGCATTCATTTATTCGAGGTCCCGTGCTGGCTATTGCGAGTGCGGGTTTTTCTTTATTAAAAAATAGGCAAAAATATGAATGATATTGAGCGTCTGGAACAAGAAATTTGTTTAGCCTTAGAGGCAGCAGGTGATGAACAAGCACTTGAAGAAGTGCGTATTGCAGCATTGGGTAAAAAAGGTAGTATCTCTGAAAAATTAAAAGAATTAGGAAAAATGGATGCTGGCGAGCGCCATAAAGTTGGACCAGTTCTTAATGGATTAAAAAATCGCATTTTAGAATTATGGGCACAAAAGCGTGATCTTCTGAAAAGACAGGCAATGGATGCCCGTCTTTCTCGTGAAACAGTTGATGTTACCTTGCCTGTTCGCTCTTCACCTATAGAACGGGGACGCATTCATCCTATTTCACAAGTGATTGAGGAAATTATTGCCATTTATACAAAGTTGGGTTTTTCTCTTGCAGAGGGACCTGATATTGAAACAGATTATTATAATTTTACAGCATTGAATTTTCCTGAAGGGCATCCAGCGCGTGAAATGCATGATACCTTCTTTTTTGATGTTGATAAAATGGGAGAACGAAAATTATTGCGAACCCATACATCACCCGTACAAATTCGCACACTAGAAAAACAAAAAGCACCGATACGAATCATTATTCCTGGAAAAACTTACCGCATGGATTCGGATGCAACACATTCTCCCATGTTCCATCAGGTCGAGGGTCTTGTCATTGATAAAACCTCCACCATTGCACATATGATGTGGCTGCATGAAACTTTTTGTAAAGCATTTTTTGAAGTTCCCTCTGTAAAAATGCGTTTTCGTCCCTCTTTTTTCCCTTTTACCGAACCATCTATGGAGGTAGATATTCAATGTGATCGTTCTGGTTCAGAAGTAAAGTTCGGAGAAGGGCAGGATTGGTTGGAAATTTTAGGATGCGGAATGGTGCATCCCCAGGTGTTGAAAAATGTTGGTTTAGATCCAGATGAATATCAAGGTTTTGCATGGGGCATGGGCATTGATCGTATTGCCATGTTGAAATACGGTATGCCTGATTTGCGGGCTTTTTTTGATGCTGACCTGCGTTGGTTAGACCATTATGGCTTTCGTTGCTTTGATATGCCTGCTTTTTTTCCTAATAGAAATGTGTGATCTTAGTCATCGCTTTCATGTGAGGTTTTAAAATGAAGTTTACATTGTCCTGGTTAAAAGATCACTTAGAAACAAATGCATCTTTGAATGAAATTTGTGAAAAATTAACCGCTATAGGTCTTGAGGTTGATTACGTTGATGATCGGTCTTCTTTAAAAGGTTTTGTGATTGCAAAAGTTTTAACAGCAATAAAGCATCATGATGCAGATAAACTTCAAATTTTATCAGTCGATACAGGGACTTCCACACCTGTTCAAGTTGTCTGTGGAGCACCAAATGCACGCGCAGGTCTTGTTGGTGTTCTGGCACTACCAGGCACTTATATTCCAGGACTTGATGTAACATTATCTGTAGGAAAAATCCGAGGTGTTGAAAGTTTTGGGATGATGTGTTCACAAGCGGAGCTTGAATTATCAAATGAGCATGATGGGATTATTGAACTTCCAGAAGATGCACCTATTGGAGGTTCATTTGCAGCTTATGCTGGTTTAGATGATCCGGTTATTGATATTGGTTTGACCCCTAATCGTTCCGATTGCACAGGTGTTCGTGGTATTGCACGTGATCTTGCTGCCGCTGGAATGGGAAAATTAAAAGAATTATCCTTGTCAAAATTTGATCCTTCCTTTGAAACACCTCTCGATGTTTCATTAGATTTTTCGCAAGATTCATCATTATGTTTAGGTTTTGCTTGGCGTGAAGTGCGCAATGTTCAAAATGGTGCATCACCACAGTGGATGCAACAGCGTTTGAATGCAATTGGTCTGAGACCGATTAATGCGCTTGTTGATATGACCAATTACATCAGTTTTGACCTTGGTCGTCCGCTCCATGTTTTTGATGCAGATAAAATTAAAGGTAATTTGTGTGTACGTTGCGCGCGTGAAGGAGAGCAGCTTCAAGCACTGAACGGAAAAATCTATCATCTGGGCCCTAAGAATTGTGTCATTGCAGATGACGAGGGGGTTGTTTCGATTGCCGGTATCATGGGCGGTGAAAGAACGAGTTGTGATGAAACAACACATCGCATTATTATTGAATCGGCGCTTTGGGATGCGCGAAGCATTGCACAAACAGGAAGAGCATTAGGTCTTATTAGTGATGCACGTTATCGATTTGAACGAGGTGTTGACCCGGCTTTTATAGAAACAGGACTTGAGATTGCAACAGAATTGGTCTTACGTCTTTGTGGTGGTGAAGTATCTAAAAAGAAGATCGTTGGCTATCAGCAACAAGAAATCAAACAGATCGCTTTTCCTTTTTCTGAAATTAAACGTTTAACAAATTTGGAAATAGAACCTGAAAAAGTCATCTCTATTTTAACAAAACTTGGATTTTTTGTTGAAGGAAAAGGAGAAGTCGTTACGGTAAAAGTACCATCATGGCGCCCTGATATTATGGGTAAAGCCGATTTGGTGGAAGAGGTTATGAGAATTTATGGGTTAGATAAAATTAAACCTATTCCTTTGGAAAACTTTGCAGAAGGAAAAGATCAAATTTTAACATGCGCACAAATTCGTTCACGTGCTACACGTTTGGCTCTAGTGCAACGTGGTATGAAAGAAGCGGTGACATGGTCTTTTATTTCTGAAAATCAAGCTCTTGCTTTTGGAGGAGGTCAAGAAGAGCTTAAATTAGTTAATCCTATTGCTGCTGATATGTCAATGATGCGTCCTTCCCTTTTACCTGGCTTGATTATGGCGGCACAAAGAAATGCTGATCGTGGTTTTTCCGATCTTGCTTTGTTTGAAGTTTCAAGTATTTATGAGGGCGACACCCCTGATAAACAACACCGTGTTGTTAGTGGAATTCGTCGCGGAACAGAGCAATTTAAAGGGGCTGGGCGTTTTTGGAATGGAAATGCAACCGTCGTTGATGTTTTTGATGCCAAAGCAGATGCTTTAGCTATTTTAGAAGCATGCGATATGGATGTTGGGAAAGTGCAGATTGAAGTTGGAGCACCGGATTGGTATCATCCTGGTCGTTCAGGTGTCATAAAACTTGGATCAAAGATTATTCTTGGTTTTTTTGGTGTTTTTCATCCTGCTACATTAGAAAAGTTAGATGTCAGTGGCCCTTTATGCGGCTTTGAAATTTTTCTAGATCGAATTCCAGAATCAAAGAAAAAAACGACCAAAAGCCGTCCTCCTTTGAAACTCTCACCTTTTCAAATGGTGCGGCGTGATTTTGCCTTTATAGCGGATAAAACTGTTGCCTCTTCTCTTATTATTCGGGCGGCAAGTGGAGCCGATAAAAAACTTATTCATTCAGTGCAGGTTTTTGATATTTTTGAAGATTTAAGCTTTGGTGAAGATAAAAAATCTGT
>NZ_JBHIOZ010000012.1:12831-18497 GCF_042195805.1 Bartonella sp. AP57NXGY
TTTTTTCAATATGAAAAAACTGTTTTTAAACATCTTGAAAAGTTATTTTTTCTCTTAATCCTTCATTGCAAATGTAAAAGATAACTGCTATTGCTAAATGATAATGCAAATTATTTGCAATAAAAAGAAGGCATATAAAGGAAAGAGAGAATCAATGAACGTAAGAACGTTTTTCACCATAGTTTTTGGAAGTGTTATTTTTTTTACACCCAATTTTGCTTTGTGTGCTGGTAAATTTAAAGCTGTTACGACATTCACTATCATTGCTGATATGGCACGCAATGTAGCAGGTGATGCCGCTGATGTTGAATCCATTACAAAACCAGGTGCGGAAATTCATGAATACCAACCCACCCCACGCGATCTTATGCGTGCTCAGGGAGCTAACCTTGTATTGTGGAATGGTTTAGAGTTAGAGCTTTGGTTTGAAAAGTTTTTTCAAAATATCAAGGATGTTCCAAGTGTTGTTGTTTCAAAAGGTATTGTACCCATTAAAATTGGTGAGGGCCCCTTTAGCGGTAAACCCAATCCTCATGCGTGGATGTCACCGACCTCTGCTTTGATTTACGTTGATAATATTCGCGATGCTTTTGTAAAATATGATCCTGAACATGCTGAAATTTATAAACAGAATGCTGAAATTTATAAACAGAAAATTCGTGCAACGATTGATCCAATTAGGGCTGAATTAGAAGCTGTACCGCAAGATAAACGTTGGCTTGTGACCAGTGAGGGGGCTTTTAGCTATTTGGCGCGTGATTTTGATCTAAAAGAACTTTATTTATGGCCCATCAATGCTGACCAACAAGGAACACCACAGCAGGTCAAGCATGTTATTGATATGGTTCGCAAATACAATATTCATGCAGTTTTTTCTGAAAGCACTATTTCCCCTGCGCCTGCTAAGCAGGTTGCCAGAGAAACAGGAGCTAAATACGGTGGTGTTCTTTATGTTGATTCTTTAAGTGAGAAAAATGGTGAGGTACCCACTTATATTGATTTATTACGTGTCACGAGTGGGCGTATTAGCAATGCTTTAGTAGAGGGAGTAAAAAACCAATGACGGAATGTGGAATTTTTGCCCAAGGAGTAACGGTAACATATCGTAATGGACATACAGCTTTACGCGAAGTGAATTTTGAAAGTCCAAAGGGTTCTATTACGGCATTGGTTGGTGTTAATGGATCCGGTAAGTCAACGTTATTTAAAGCGATTATGGGGTTTGTACGCCCCTCAAAGGGAAAAATTCGTATGTTTGATTTGCCCGTTAATATAGCTTTGAAAAAAAATCTTATTGCTTATGTTCCTCAAAGTGAAGATGTTGATTGGAATTTTCCTGTCTTGGTTGAAGATGTTGTATTGATGGGGCGGTACGGTCATATGAATTTCTTTCGCTATGCCCGTACACAAGATTATGAAGCCGTTCGTATTGCCTTAGAACGCGTTGATATGTTGGCTTTTGCCAAGCGCCAAATTGGAGAACTTTCTGGTGGACAGAAAAAGCGTGTTTTTCTAGCACGCGCTCTTGCACAGAAAGCAAAAGCTATTTTATTAGATGAGCCGTTTACAGGGGTTGACGTTACAACAGAAGATAAAATCATTGCTTTGTTACAAGATCTTCGTAAAGAAGGAGCTGTGATCTTGGTTTCAACTCACAATTTGGGTTCTGTTCGCGAATTTTGTGATCATACAGTTTTAATAAAAGGTACTGTTTTAGCTTCTGGGTTAACAGAAAAAATCTTTACAAAGGAAAATCTGGAGAAAACTTTTGGAGGGTCTTTGCATCACCATATTTTTGATCTTCAAACCACAAAAAAAAATGATGTTTTCATGGGAAGAAAGCAGTCTGCAGTTTGTGAAGATATTGAAAGAGTGGAGCACGTTGCATGATTTCTTGGTTGCTTGAGCCACTGAGCTATCAATATATGGTGAATGCAATGTGGGTTTCTGGGTTAGTTGGGTGTGTTTGTGCCTTTCTTTCAGCTTTTTTGATGTTAAAAGGTTGGTCATTGATTGGTGATGCACTTTCCCATTCGATTGTTCCTGGTGTAGCAGGAGCTTACCTTTTAGGGTTACCTTTTTCACTCGGCGCTTTTTTTTCTGGTGGTCTTGCAGCAGCAGCAATGCTCTTTTTTAACCACCGGACAAAGCTTAAAGAAGATACCATTATTGGGCTCATTTTTTCTTCCTTTTTTGCCTTTGGGTTGTTTCTCAAATCATTAAAACCAATGGCTGTTAATATTGATACGATTGTTTTGGGAAATATTTTAGCAGTGAGTTCAACAGATATTCTACAATTGGCTTTTATCGGCTTTGTTTCGTTGCTTATATTGCTTTTGAAATGGAAAGATCTTCTTGTTTCGTTATTTGATGAAACGCATGCGCATGCCATTGGATTAAACGTAAAATTTTTAAAGATTCTCTTTTTCACATTGCTTGCCGCTTGTACCGTTGCTGCGATGCAAACCGTTGGAGCGTTCTTAGTCATTTGTCTTGTTGTGACACCTGGGGCAACGGCCTATCTTTTAAGTGATCGTTTCGTAAACATCTTGGTTATTGCAGTTGTAATTGGAACCTTCACAAGTGTCTTGGGTGTTTATGTGAGTTATTTTTTGAATGCACAAACGGGGGGGGTTGTAGTGCTTTTTCAAGCATCTTTATTTGTTTTGGCTTTTATTTTTGCTCCTAAACATGGGTTTATTGCTGCGCGCTTACGCATAAATGCGGCAAAAAAGGGTGTAATATTATCATGATTGATCAATTACTGCTTCCGTTTCAGTTTTCTTTTATGCTTAAGGGTATGCTTATTGTCATGATTCTTTCTATTCCCATGGCGATGCTTTCCTGTTTTCTTATTTTGAAAGGATGGGCGCTGTTAGGCGATGCCATTTCTCATGCAGTTTTTCCAGGTGTTGTTGTTGGTTATATGACAACACCATGGGTAATCGCATTTTTAACTTCTTTGCCATTTGCTTGGTTTCAGCATATGCGTCCAGAGAATATTACAATGACTTTGATTACTTGCGGTGCTTTTGTTGCAGGAATGGTGTGTGCACTATTAACGGGTTTTTTAGGGAGCAATAGCCGTATCAAACAGGACACGGTGATGGGTGTGGTCTTTTCTTCAATGTTTGGTTTGGGGCTTGTTTTAGCCACGTCTATTTATAGTAGCTTAGATTTGAATCATATTCTATTTGGTAATCTCTTGGGTGTTAACTGGCTTGATATAACGCAGACGGCAATCATTTCTGCTGTTGTCACTTTTATTTTAGCAGCAAAATGGCGCGACTTTATGCTGTATATTTTTGACACAGTTCAAGGACGTGCAATGGGGTTACCAATATCTCTACTCCACTATACCCTGCTAACGATGATTTCTCTTACAATTGTTGCGGCTTTGAAAGCTGTAGGTATCGTACTCGTTATTTCTTTACTGATAGCACCAGGAGCAATTGCCTATCTTGTCACAAAGCGGTTTTCTTTTATGTTAATGATCGCGATACTTGTTGCAGCTTTTTCTGGTTTTTTAGGGATTTATCTCAGCTTATTTATCGGCTCTGATTCTGCTTCCACAATTGTGTTGATCTTGACGTTGATTTTTATGGCTATTTTCATGATGATTTTCTTTCGTCGAAACACAGTTCAAGAGACTTGAAAGTGTTAAAATTCATGCATATCAGCCATGCATTTTTATATATTGTTTCTCATTTTTATTTTAATTAGAGTTTGGGGTGCTAGGTTATTTTTCCTCCTAATATCTAGCAGGTGAATGCAGTAAATTTTCTCCCCCCCAACACTGCATTCTTAATTAAGAGGCTGCATTGATTTCTTCTGCAGCCTTTTTATTTTTTTGTTTTTCTAAAATCTCTCCTCTTTTCTTGAAATCATTTAAAATGATTATAATATTGTGTAAGCTATTCGGTATTTTCAAGGAACTTATAACAGCAAAGACACTTACGCATGAAGGGGTAGAGCGTAATTGTGCACTCAGACATGTAAACAGAAAAAAACAGATACAATGTTTTTGTATAGGGTTTTGCGTAGAGGAAAATAGTACGAGAAAATGAAAAAAGATTTGAAGATATCGCACCCTTTACGTATCTGCTATTATATAGCAGGGTGGGCGATGGTTATATTAGGTATTATCGGTGTCGTATTACCTATTATGCCAACTGTGCCTTTTTTATTGGTTGCCTCATGGTGTTTTACGCGTTCTTCTCCACGTTTTCATCAATGGTTGAATAATCATCGTATTTTTGGTCCCCCTATTAAGCGATGGGAAGAAAAAAAAGCAATCTCTCCATTCGTTAAAGTTTTTGCAATGATGAGTATGACAGGAGGATTTTTATCCTTTTTTGTAATGCTACACCCTCCTTTGTGGATTTCTTTACTTGTTGCGGTTATATTATTGCTGATTGCCATTTATATTGTAACACGTCCATCTTCCTAATGATAAAAAAGGCTTTATGGGATACTCTTTTTAGCTTCAACTTATTTGTAAAAACTATGAGAACTTTTAAGTTTTGAATATAAGCTCTCCATTTCCAAAATGCATATGAAATAGCAAGCTTTTTGAACGCAATTAATTAATAATATGTTTGTGAAATAATTTTTATGAACACTCAAAATGTTCTCACTTGGTAAACAATGATAAATCACATTCATGGAAGAGAGTCATTATTTTTGTAAAGCATGTTTGTATGAATCTCTACATATACATCATTAAAAAGTCATTGATATGATAGTCATTTCTTTCTAAAAGACATTTCGTTTGTTTTCATATCTCTTAATGAGGATATAATACAAAGCTTACTAAACACCATCATTTTTATACTTATACAGTTAAGAAGCCGGTCTATTATATCAATCTTTAATGTTACATCTGTTATTAACTTAAGAATAATTCATAAGAAACAACAGAGTTTTTCAAATGGTTTTATATATACACGCATTCTTATTATAATATGCGAATAAATAATTTCTCTGTCTTTGTATAAAGCTTATTCGAAATAAAAATATTATTGCATTCTCTGTTTTTAATAAAGTCATGCCCCTCACGTAAAACAAAAGGTCTCCCAAATCATGTTATTTACACATTTATTTTAATGAAACATCTCCCAACACTTTACTCATTTCATAATAGCAGACCATACATGGATAAAGTAAAATCTCATTGTAACGTGTATAAAATCTATTTGAGCACCATCATCCTTGCCTTTCAAAATGCACACCAATAGTCACCATGCTATTTGTCATCCTCCAATGTTGCCTTAGTAATTCCTAATGCTACAATTATAGCTTGTCATCTGGTTTTGTATATTTTGACACTAGATTTTGTACCAATTTATTTTTTCAAAGAGTTTAAAGATGTTCTCAAAGGGTTTTGAAAGCCTTTTCTCATTTTTACTTATGGAAACGCACTTTTTTCTGATTTTCGGTAATTTTTGCAATTTTAGGTGTCAAAATCTATTTTGATAAAACGCGCATTGAATGGTCAAAATTGTACATAAAAACAACAAATTACCACGTATTCCTACTTAATCCAACCTCTTCCCACTTAGTATAAAACCTACTGTCAAACTACAACAATAACCCTTAGAACTTGAAAACCTTCATACATGCAAGGAGATGAGTGTGCTTGATTTAACAGGGTTAAAATGAGAAAA
>NZ_JBHIOZ010000012.1:18597-22965 GCF_042195805.1 Bartonella sp. AP57NXGY
CGTGGTAGGCCAAGTAGAATCTGCTCAAAAACAGCCGAACTGTTTACAGACCAGCAAAGGTTAAGAATCCTCGTCCTTAGGGTAGGACAAAAATCAATCTTATAAACAATATGATGGATCAATATACTTGTTTTAAAGAACCGGAAACTATGTCTTTATAGGTCTAGCAATTCGTTTTTTATTACCAAAAAAATTGAGATAACGTTGTACTTCTTTTGAATCACCGATCGTTTTTTCAGGATTATCTGAAAGTTTTACGGCTGGTCGACCATTGGCATAGGTCACCTTACAAACAAGGGAAAGAGCATCAAGAGTTTCGATTTCCTGAGGTGCACAGCCTGTAAAATCATTGGTAAGATCCGTGCCCCATCCAAAACTCATGCGCACTTTACCATGGAAATGATGATAGGTTTTTTCAATTGTATTGACATCAAGAGCATCAGAAAAAATTAAAAGTTTTTTGCGTGGATCTTTTCCTTTTTCTTTCCACCATTGAATAATACGTTCACCACCTTCAATAGGAGGCGCACTATCGGGTCTGAAACCCGTCCAATCAGCGACCCAATCTGGTGCATTGCGTAAAAATTCTTCTGTACCAAAGGTATCAGGTAATACAATGAGAAGATTTCCACCATAATAACGATTCCAATCTTGCAAGACTTGATACGGAGCTCTGCGTAATTCATCATCATTGTTGCTGAGAGCCGCAATAACCATAGGCAATTCGTGTGCATTGGTTCCAAGAGCTTCTAAATCCGTATCCATGGCAAGAAGAACATTAGAAGTTCCAGTAAAAGAATGACCAATGCCTTCTTTTAATGCTTCCACACACCAGCGCTGCCATAAAAAAGAATGGCGACGCCTTGTCCCAAAGTCAGATATTTTAATATCAGGCAATTTTTTGAGACGTTCAACTTTACTCCACATTTTTGCTTTAGCACGCGCATAAAGTACATCAAGAGCAAAACGATCTAGTTTTTTGAGAGCAGCACGTGAACGTAATTCACTAATAATAGCAAGAGCAGGAATTTCCCACATGGAACTATGGGCCCAGGGTCCATGAAAATGAAGGATATATTGGCCATCTTTGCGGGTGAGTTCATATTCTGGAAGTTGAAAATTCTCAAGCCACTGAAGAAAATCCGGTTCAAAAATTTGTTTGCGTCCATAAAATGTATTACCAGCAAGCCAAATCATTTCTTTTTTTGTAAAGCGCAAACTAAGAGCATGATCAAGTTGGGCACGCAATTCACTCTCATCAATATCGTCGGCAAGACGTATTGTTTTAGAGCGATTTATGAGGGAAAAAGTAACATTAACATTAGGATATAACCCCCAAATCATCTGCACCATTAGAAGCTTATAAAAATCCGTATCAAGAAGTGACCGAATAATGGGATCAAGTTTCCAAGTGTGATTGTAAACACGTCTAGCAATATCCGGATGATTCATAACCTTTTTCTTTCATTTTCATAAAATCTAAAATATTATGCACCAACACGGCTAATATAGGCGGTGCAATATAACAACTCTACAGTTTTGGACAAGAATAAAAAGTCTGCTCTCTTTTTTCATCTTTAATCTTTAAGATTTGACAATACGTATAATTTCATGCTGACCTGTTTTTTGTAACTTTATCCCTATATGAACTTCGGTATATTCTTTGCTATTAATATAGAGCATATTTTTAGGTCCCCATTTTACTTTAATGCAATAAACGGCATCATAAAACTTCATTGTTGCTTCATATTTTGGCCAAATAGAGGGTAAATGTGGCTGCAAAAACAATAGGTCTCCCTGACGCTGTATTCCAAGAATAGCTTGTGTTGCGGCGCGATAAAACCAACCGGCTGAACCTGTATACCAAGTCCAACCGCCTTGACCACATCGTGGTTCAACAGCATAAATATCTGCGACCATTACATAAGGTTCAACACGATAAATTTCAGGATCTTGTCCATGGGTAATTGGGTTTATCATAGAAAATAAAGCATAAGCTTTATCGTTTTGTTCCATTTCAGCCAACGCAAAAATACTCCAAATGGCACCATGCGTATATTGACCACCATTTTCTCGAATTCCTGGAGGATAACCTTTTATATAACCAGGCTCGAGCGTACTTTTATCAAAAGGCGGCCAAAAAAGGCGAATGAGTCCGCCTTTTTTATCATAGAGATGTTCCAACATTGATGTCATTGCTTGTTTTTGACGTTCAGGCGATGCCATTTGAGAAATGATAGCCCAAGATTGAGCAATGGTATCAATTTGACATTCATCATTGATTTTAGAGCCAAGAGGTGTTCCATCATCAAAATAACCACGTCGATACCAAGCACCATCCCAACCATTTTTCTCTAGGCATTTTGTTAAATGTTCAAGGTACGTACTCCATATTTGCATATGGCTATTGTCACCACGTTTTTTGGCTAAAGAGATAAATGCTTGTAATGTGTACCCAAGAAACCATCCTAACCAAATGCTTTCGCCTTTTCCTTCCACACCGACCAAATTCATGCCATCATTCCAATCCCCACCTAAAATAAGAGGGAGACCATGTGGTCCGCAGCGTTTAATGGCAAGGTCTAAAGCTAAAACACAATGTTCATAAACTGTTGCAACCTTTGGGGATTGGGTGGGTTGAAAATAAGCATCCTGTTGCCCACTTTTGAGAACATCACCTTCAATAAAAGGAATGAGCGTATCAAGAAAAGCGTCATCACCAGTGGTAGTGACATAAAGAGCTGTTGCATATGCAAGCCAAACGATATCATCAGAAATGTATGTACGAACACCAGCATTTGTGTCAGGCAACCACCAATGTTGCACATCACCTTCAAGAAATTGGTGCGCTGCTGCATTTAACAATTGTTCACGTGCTAATTGTGGTTCCAGCAATAACAAAGACAAGCTATCTTGTAACTGGTCACGAAAACCAAATGCACCACTCGCTTGGTAAAAGCCTGCGCGTGCCATGATGCGGCATGCGTAGATTTGATAAGGAAGCCAATGGTTGACCATAAGATTAAAAGAAGCATCAGGTGTTTTGACTTGGAAAGGAGAAACAAAATCACTCCATTGCTGTTTTTGTTTTGTGAGCTGAATTTCAAAATCACTTGCACGTACTTGATTGAGTAATTTTTCAGCTTCTTGCCTATTTTCAGCACTGCCAAGATAGAAGATGATTTCTTTTGTTTGCCCTGGTTGAAGATCAATATCATAGGCGAATGCTGAACAAGGATCACATCCTGCTTCAATGGTATTTGAAAGAGCAGCGGCTTTACGGATCGCATTTGGACGTGTTACGGTTCCCGTTGCACCAATAAATTCAGCGCGATTGGTCGTCGTGCTGGTTGGCATTTCGGATGCTGATAAAAATGTAACTTGTTGAGATTTCTCGATGTGATAGGGATTTTGAATAAAATGTGCACCCCATCTGGTCTCATAAGAGGAAACAATAAAGGGGGCATATTTTGTACGGACATTTCCCAAAACCCATTCAACATAATTATAAAGGCGTAAACTGCGTGGTTTTTTCCCTTCATTCGTAAGGATAAGACGTGAAAAGCGAATAGGTTTTTCGGGATCAAGTGTATGAGTCAGTTCTAATGCGATTTCTGAATGTGTTGATTTAAAAGTTGAGAATCCAAACCCATGACACGCCTCATAGACAATATTTTCGTCACATTCAACAGTAGAAACGGGTGAGAAACGTTTTAAAGACTGGCGATCAACCAGATAAAGAGCTTCTCCTGGTCGGTTAGACGTTGGATCATTCGCCCAAGGAGTTAGTTGATAATCGCGGCTATTGTTAGCCCAAGTAAAAATTGCACCTTCAGCAGAGACATGAAAACCAAATCTGTGATTAGCAATGACATTAATCCACGGATGCGGTGTAGTGGTACGTCCATGAAGACGTATTACATAATGATTGTGCTGATTAAAACCACCGTAACCATTCCAATACCTTAGATCTTCTCCATTTGGGAGAAAAGAGGATGGTTTTTGTTGGCTAATAAGACCAATGGAAGAAAAAAGATTTTGTTCAGTTTGTGTTGTAAATTGCTGTCCTTCGTTATATCTTGGCAAGTCTAATTGATCATAAGGTTCTTGATAATTTTTACGAACTGTGAGATTAAAATCATTCTCATCAAGTCGTTTAAGTTGTTCAGATAAAGAGCCATTTTGGGCATCAAGAACGATACGCGCTGATGCAAGAAGCGTTTTAAAACTCTGTTCACTCATTTGATCGCGTCGAAGCATGAAAATATGTTGGCGTTCATCTGCTTTTTGCGTGTGGTGATAATAAGATTCACAGACCCACTCAAGAGCGCGTTGTGTACTTTGTATATAAGAAAATGTTTGTTCATT
>NZ_JBHIOZ010000012.1:23065-43119 GCF_042195805.1 Bartonella sp. AP57NXGY
GCTAATTCACCATAAGAAGTCACTTCAATGAGTCGGTCTTTATTTGTCGTATTCATCAGTTGAATACGTCTCCCTTCGCCACATCCTTCAGATGTAATAAGACATTCAAGTGTTGATTTAATACCATCAACCATTTTTGTATATTCAGCCTTTTCATCTGTAAAAATGCTGACAGCGTCTTCTTCAATAACACGTGTTGGCTCACCAGTAACAGACCACCACCGTCCACTATGCGTATCACGTAAGAAGAATAAAGTACCTTGTTGATCTTCTGTTGCATCAGGAATAAAGCGCGTAATCGCATAATCGTGCCAACGACTGTAACCAGAACCGTTCGCTGTTAACATGGTAGAATAAAAGCCATTAGACAAAAGTAAAGTTGCTCGTGGTTTGAGTAACGGGTTTGTAATAATGCGCAAAGGGGCTGCGTCAAATGCTTGAGACTTATTGCGCATACGATTAACAGCTTTGGTATGAATAATAGGAATGAGATGAGGCGCTCTTTCCTGTAAGAGCAATTGTGTTGCTTCAATAACGGGATCACGGTGAAAACGATCACGCATTCGCCCTTGAAAAATAACATTGTTAAGAGCAAGAATAGACATGCCATGATGATGCGCATAATAATTGCGTACAATGGCGTATTTTTCCCCTGTTTTCACGCGTGTTGGAGTAAAATCAACAGAGTCATAATAACCATATGTTCCTAAAGCTCCAAGATCACGGAGTCGTTTTAAATTAGCGACAGCGCAAGCAGGAACATATTGTGCCGCTAGAAGGCTGGCATAGGGAGCAATGACAGCATTGCGTGAAAGACCACGTTGGAGTCCGAGGTTTGGAACACCAAAATGAGCGTATTGGTAATTCATTAAATGATCGCGAGCATTAAATGCGGCTTCTGAAATACCCCATGGCAATTCCCGTTTATGGGCATATTGTATTTGACAACGAATAATCAATCGATTTGTTTGATCTAGGAGAGACCCTAAAGGTTCATGCATTACGAGAGATGGCATAAGATATTCGAACATTGATCCAGACCATGATAGGAGTGCACTTTTCCCACCTATGGGTACGAGAAGTCGACCAAGACGAAACCAATGTTTAAGTTTTATATCTCCTTTTGCGATGGCAAAAAAGCTTGCAAGACGTGCTTCTGAAGCAAGTAGGTCATAACAATTTTCATCGAGTTTGTTTTCTTGAACACGATATCCTATGGATAAGAGATGCCGTTTAGGCTGTTCTAAAAAGTCAAATTTCATATCAAAGGCTATTTGCCGTGCCATTATAGCCAGCCTGTTTAGTTTTTTACTTAATTTTTCAGTATCACAATGAGCAGTCGCATCATGATGATGAGCGTTACAGGTGTCGATAAGGCATTTAGCCCAAGAAAGCGCACGAGCAGATTCTATCGTTTGAATTTTGTGGTCAAGTTCACCGACTAAGTGCACAATATCGTGGGCTGCAAGTGAAAGATCTATGATGTGAGAAGGGACCGTATTTTCTTGTTCTAAAAAAGTGAAGACAGAGTCATGAAAACGAGTGATGTTTTCTTCGATTTTTTGGCGTAAAGAGCGTAAACTGGGTTGATGATCTGGAATTTCTCTGACAGTTTCTTCAAGAATAGCAAGAACATCCGATAAGCCTTCTCGATCACTTTGGAAAAAAAGAGGCGGTTTTTCAGCCCATTCACTTAAAGCAGAAGAGAGTGTTACCAAATGACCGGCAAGATTTCCTGAATCAACGGTTGATACATAAGTAGGTAAAAGAGGCCTGAGTGTATCCGTTTCATACCAATTATAGAGATGACCACGAAACTTTTCCATTTTTGTAAGAGAGCGTAATGTACATTCAATACGGGTGATGGTCTCTTCAAAACCAATCCAGCCAAAATCACGTGCTGCAATAATAGAAAGGAGATAAACCCCAATATTCGTAGGCGATGTACGTTGAGCAACAAGAGGTTCAGGATCTTCTTGAAAATTATCGGGAGGCAAATAGTTGTTTTGTGCATTGACAAAGGTTGCATAATAAAGCCATGTCCGACGTGCAATAGAACGGAGTTTTTTTTCATCTTTTGAAGAAAGATCAAGGCTATCTTGAAAGGTTGAAGGTTGACTCACAATCCAAGCAATGAAGGGTGAAAAAAACCATGCTATCCCAAAAGGCAAAGCAACCAAGCTTGCAAAACTATCAGAAAAAAGAGGGAGTGCTATAGTAAGAATACCAATAAGCGATGCTGGTGCCATTGTAAAAACATAGAAACGCAAACTATTGGGTATTGATTTTGTTGCGGCAGAAGTTTTCCATTCAAGAAGATGCTGTTTTGAAATCGTCATACGATAGAGTGTACGAATAATCGCATCGGTCATAAAATACGCCGAATGAGCAAGAAACGTCGTTTTAAGAAATATATCAGCGCTTGTAAGAGCAATTTTGTTCCAAATTAATTGAAAATGTCCACGCAAAGAATGATCTATATTGGATGAGACAAGCGTTTTTAATACACATAGAATGGGTGAAATGAAGGAGCTAAACAACAAGAATAGTTGCCAGACGATTGCACTCTTTAAAGACAAAAAAGCCCATCCTGCAAATGCTGCGATTAACCACATAAGTGGCGTGAGAGAACGACGTAAATTATCCTGCATTTTCCAACGCGTCACGGAACTTATTTGACGGTGGGGAAAAAGATAAGGCAAAAGCTGCCAATCACCGCGGACCCAACGATGATAACGCATAACATCAATATTGTAAGCGGTTGGATAGTCTTCAATGACTTCTATGCTACTTACCAGAGCAGTACGAGCATAACCTCCCTCTAAGAGATCATGGCTAAGAATAGTATTTTCTTTAATTTTGCCATCAAGCGCTTGTTCAAATGCATCAATATTATAAAGACCTTTACCGATAAAGGTGCCTTCTCCTAAAAGATCTTGATAAGTATCAGAAACAGCAAAAACATAAGGATCAATGCCACGGTTTATAGAAAAAACCCGTTGGAGAATTGATGTTTTTTTTCCTGTTGTAAGAGAAGGAATAATGCGTGGTTGTAAAATGCTATAGCCCTTTACAACCTTTCCACTTTGTGGATCAAAAACGGGATAATTGAGTGGATGGTTAAGCTTTCCAACAAGTTTCGCGACGCTCTCTGGAGTAAGACGTGTATCACAATCCAGCGTCATAACAAAACGGCAATCCATGGGAAGATGTGGATTGGGAGGATAAAAGCTTGTATTTTTATCGCCTCTTAAGAGCCGATTAAGTTCATGAAGTTTTCCTCGCTTTCGTTCCCATCCCATCCAACATTTTTCGCTTGTATTATAAAGGCGTCGGCGATGTAAAAGGAAGAAAAGTGGAAGTTCATCACGATGATAACGACTATTGAGTTTATCAATACTCTTTTGCGCATAGTGCAATAAATCAAGATCATCTTGCGTTTCTCTCAATGGAGCATCCACCCAATCTGTAATGAGTGCAAAATGAATGGCACCTTTAGGATTGGAAAGATAGTGCACTTCAAGATTGCGCACTTGTTCATCAATGTCAGCGCGTGATGTCATCAAAGTAGGTACAACAACCATTGTCCGTGCATGTTTTGGAATACCTTCTTTATATTCATAACCAATGAGTTGTTTTGATGGGACAAACCACGAAACAACAGTGTTAAATAAAGCAAAAGCAGCATCGATAGCAGGAAAAAGCGCCAATCCAGTAAAGCAAAAAGACATCCATTGTGTCATGCCAGATAGCTGTAAAAGGGCGTAAATTACCAGCAAAAGAGCAAGCGTCAGAAGAGAGACAGGAACGGCGATGACTCTCAATTTTGAGCAACAGGAAGCGCGTGTCCATTTTATGAGAAAGGGCGGAATATACCCACAAGCCTTTTCAAATATGCCACGACCATCATCAACAAGGTACCACCCCACACAAGAATGATGAGGCATATCTTTAGAAGTGGAATTTGCCATTTCTACAACTTTATGTGCAACTTCCAGTTCACTAAGAGGCGAAAAGCGAGAAACTTTTTCAATGACTTGTCGATAAATATTGCGTGAGTGAGCATCAATTTCAGAAAAATCACTATTTTTACGCAAAATAGAATCGACACAACTCACTGTTTCAAACCATGCTGTCCAATCAACATCATCTATAGCTTTAAGAGAACAGATAATATTTCCCATGGTCACACCATCTGCTGCTTGTCGGGTATGTTCATCAGCTGTTGCAATCTCTAAGCTACTGCCTTGGCTTTTCAATTGCTTTTCAAGCCAAGTTAATGCTACGGTTGAATCGACAGATGCACTGCGCAGGCGATAGAATAAATGTGCTGAAAAAGTTGGATCAACAGTAAATGGTTTATACTGCGTAAAAAGAGAGTGTAGATTTGTTTTATTTTCTACAAGAGAAATTTTATCAGCTACTTGACTAGCAAGATGGCGCATATGTCGCGCTTTTTCGATACGTACTGAAAGACGACGGACATTTTCAATGAGCAGCATTTGCATAACTGAAGGAAGAGCCCACAATTCACCAATTGTGAGCGCACAAATTTCTTGAAATCCGTTGGTCATAGCAGTGAGTGTTTCTTGTGAAAAGCTGCTATCGGTATGCGCAATATAAAGCCAAGTTAAAGCAAAAATTCGTGGTATTCCGGCTTTGTGTGTAGAAAGAGGAAGTTGCTTTATGAAGGACTTGGGTAGATTACGACGTAGCTTTTGTATGGTTTTATCAATGGTGTAATGATTATCAATGAGCCATTGAGCAGATGGTGCGATGGTTTCATCATTTCGGGCAGCAAAATCACTGGTATGAAAGGCATGAAGAATAAGTTTAGCATTTTCATTCAATCTCTTGCGAAAATCTCCTACTCCTTCATATTCAGGGAGTAAAATTTCTTTACCAGAAGCTATATCATGCCCTAAGTTATAAAGATCTTCCTGTACCTTATAAATTGCACGAAGAGGAAAATCCGTATTAATAAAATGATCTTTTTTCTCTTTTTGAGAAAAAAAGCACTTTATGAAAGGTATTATGCACGTCATAGTGTCCCATTGTTATTCAATTACATTGTTTTTTATTTAAATTTTAAGCATTTTATCTGAATAGTGAACCGTTGTTAGACAAAAAACAAACTTTTTGTTTTTATTTGCAAGCATTTATAATTTTTGTTTCAATAATTTAAAAATAAGCAGACAATTTTTTTATAAAATAAAAAGGTCACTCCTAATGAGTGACCTTAATAATAAAACCAACTTTAATGATTGATGATTAATCTTGTTCTTGTTTTTTCAAAGCTGCACCCAGAATATCACCAAGAGAAGCACCTGAATCTGTAGAACCATATTGTGCAACAGCTTCTTTTTCCTCTGCAATTTCTAAAGCTTTAATCGATACTGAAATTTTACGTGTTTTTTTATCAAATGCTGTGATGCGAGCATCAACCTTTTGCCCAATTGCGAAACGCTCAGGACGTTGCTCATCACGATCACGCGCAAGATCAGCACGCCGAATGGTTGTCTCAAGGTTGTGGTCAATCAATTTCACACCAATGTCATTGTCGTTAACAGCAATCACTTCGCATGTTACAACTGCACCTTTTCGCAATTCGCCAGAAGCAGCTGCTTCTCCAACTTTATCGCTGGAAAGCTGCTTAATTCCAAGAGAAATGCGCTCTTTTTCAATGTCAACATCAAGGACCACAGCCTTAACGATATCGCCTTTATTATAAGTATCAATAACTTGTTCACCAGGACGGTTCCAATCAAGATCAGACAAATGAACCATACCGTCAACATCGCCTTCAAGCCCAATAAACAGACCAAATTCTGTTTTATTTTTAACCTCTCCTTCAATTTGCGAATTGACAGGAAATTTATTGGCAAAAGCTTCCCATGGATTTTCAAATGTTTGTTTTAAGCCAAGAGAAATACGCCGTTTAGAAGGATCAATCTCAAGAACAACCACTTCTACTTCTTGTGATGTAGACAGAATTTTTCCAGGATGAACATTTTTCTTTGTCCAGCTCATTTCAGAAACATGGATCAGCCCTTCGATTCCTGGTTCAATTTCAACAAAACCACCGTAATCAGTAATGTTGGTAACAGCACCCGTAATTTTTTTACCAATCGGATACCGGACACTGATGCTTTCCCAAGGATCACTTTCAAGCTGTTTCATTCCAAGAGAAATACGGTGCGTATCTTGATTAATGCGAATAATCTGCACTTTAATCGTTTGGCCAATTGTGAGCACTTCAGATGGGTGATTAACACGCCGCCATGCCATATCTGTAACGTGCAAGAGACCATCAATCCCACCAAGATCAACAAAGGCACCATAATCTGTAATATTTTTCACCACACCTTCAACGATTTGATTTTCTTCAAGATTTTGTACGATTTCTGAACGTTGCTCAGCGCGACTTTCTTCTAAAACAGTGCGGCGTGAGACCACAATATTGCCACGACGACGATCCATCTTCAAAATTTCAAAGGACTGTGAATTATGCATGAGGGGTGAAACATCACGAATGGGACGAATATCAACTTGGCTGCGAGGCAAGAAAGCAACGGCACCATCAAGATCAACTGTAAAACCACCTTTTACTTGGCTAAAGATCACTCCATCAACGCGTGCACCAGCATTGAATTTTTCCTCCAAACGGACCCAACTTTCTTCGCGCCGTGCTTTTTCACGCGATAAAACAGCTTCACCCATCGCATTTTCAATGCGTTCAATGTAAACCTCAACTTCATCGCCAACTTGCAAAGAACCATCTTTTGCTTTAGCTCCAAATTCTTTGAGAGGAATACGTCCTTCGACTTTAAGACCAGCATCAATAATGGCCATGTCTTTTTCGATTGCAATAACACGACCTTTAACAACAGATCCTTCATTAAGATCATTAGTTTGAAAAGATTCTGTTAAAAGGGCTTCAAAATCCGCTGTTGTGGGATTGTATTGTGACATAAGAACTCCTAATATATACCTTGTATTATAAGGTATGAGCGCTAGGTTAGTGTTAACATGAGTAACTCCCTAGCCTTTTCCTTGAATAAAGGAAAAAAGTTAGCGCTAGGCTGGAAGTTACCTTAACGAATTTATCCAATTATATGCATTTTTATGATTGGATCAACAAAACTGCATGCAATTTCAAATGTTGCTTCTATACTCAATTCTGACGTATCAAGCAAGTGGGCGTTTTTTGCTGGTTTTAGTGGACTTTGTTTGCGCGTTATATCGCGACTGTCGCGCTGTTCAAGTTGAGCTAGGATTTCATGATAATTTGCTTGAACACCTTTTTTTAAAATCTCTTGGTAGCGGCGTTTGGCGCGTGTTTGAACATTGGCTAGAATATAAAACTTGATATCGGCATCAGGACAAACAATAGTTCCGATATCACGCCCATCAAGCACACAGCCGGGCAAAACTTTAGCAAAGTTGCGTTGTTTTTCGACAAGAATTTTGCGTACAGCAGGGTTAATTGCTATTTTTGAAGCCGCTTCACCAAGTTCATGAGAAGAAAGAAGAGAAGGATTTAAGGTATTAAAATCAAGTTCTTTAGCATAAATAATAGCATTTTTTTCATCATTAAGAGCTAAATTTTGTTGTAAAAGCGTATGAGCAACACTACGATAAGTAAGACCAGTATCGAGATGACGAAGGCGATAATGTGCAGCAATTTTGCGTGCTAAGGTTCCTTTGCCTGAGGCAGCAGGTCCATCAATGGCGATAACAAAAGGCTTCAAGCGATTTTTCCCCCAAGTTGTTTTATAAAAGGAATAAATTCTGGAAAGCTCGTAGCGATCATTCGTTTATCATCAATGGTAACAGGTTTTTCTGACACAAGCCCAAAAATGAGAAAACACATAGCAATTCGATGATCAAGATGTGTGGCAACATACCCACCCCCCAAACCTTTGGCAGAACCTTTTCCATAAACAATAAGAAAATCTTGACCTTCTTCACAGTCTACGCAATTAATTTTTAATCCTTGAGCAACAGCAGACAATCGATCCGATTCTTTTACACGCAATTCTTCAATTCCTAGCATAACTGTTTTGCCTTCTGCAAAGGCAGCTGCTACTGCCAAAGCAGGATATTCATCTATCATCGATGGAGCACGTTCTTTGGGCACCGTAACGCCTCTAAGGACCGATGATTTTATCCGTAGATCAGCAACATCCTCTCCACCTGTTTGACGTCGGTTCAAAAATTCAATTTGAGCACCCATTTCCCACAATGTTTCGATAAGTCCTATTCGAGAGTTATTTATCAAAACATTTTCAATGGTGATATCAGAGTCTTCTATAAGAAGGGCTGCGATAATTGGAAAAGCAGCAGAAGAAGGATCACCCGGAATATGAATCGTTTGTCCAGTAAGATGGGGTTGACCATTAAGATGAATCAAACGCGCACCTTCGTTATCTTTTTCTATTTCAAGTTGCGCACCGAATGCTTTTAACATTTTTTCCGTATGATCTCGTGTCAGAACTGGTTCAATAACAGTTGTAGTGCCGGCGGTATTGAGTCCAGCAAGCAGGATTGCTGATTTAATTTGGGAGGAAGCTATTGGAACACGGTAACGAATCGGATTAGCCATTTTCGGACCATAAAGCGTTAAAGGAAGGTGATCGTCGCGCGTTGCCTCAATTTCAACCCCCATGAGACGCAGTGGATCAAGGATACGTCCCATTGGACGTTTAGAGAGAGAAGCATCACCAATAAAGGTTGTTTTCATATGATACGGACCAACCATTCCCATAACCAAACGAGCACCTGTTCCAGCGTTTCCAAAGTCTAAAGGTTTTTGTGCAGCTAAAAGGCAACCATTCCCTGTTCCTCGTATGATCCAGAAGTCTTCTTTTTTAATAATACAGGCACCCATAGCTTGCATAGCAGCAGCTGTATTGAGTACATCAGCGCTTTCAAGTAATCCATGAATATATGTCTCACCACTTGCTAATCCTCCCAATATAAGAGAGCGATGAGAGATTGATTTATCTCCTGGTATTTGAATTTTTCCAGAGAGACTACTCGATTTATAGGTGGTTATAGGGATTGCTTTTTGCATGGAAATTCTATTTAATTCTATCTAACTTTTATGAAATTGTGCATCCTTTAGCACATGCTTTAAAAGACGTCATGAAAAAATCACTGTGGAACAGTGTATTTATCTTTGACAAAGGTATTATTTTTCGATTAAGCACCATAAAATTTATCTTTTAATGGAATAATAGTTAATCAAAGAGGCACGGTTTATGGCAAAACAAGAACTTGGAACTAAACGTGTTGATCCAGAAACAGGAAAAAAATTTTACGATCTAAATCGCGATCCTATTGTGTCGCCCTATACAGGGATTTCTTATCCGCGTTCTTACTTTGAAGTTGCAGCAGCGGAAGCAAATAATGAAGAAGAAGTTGATACTGAAGAGCTTGATACAGCACTTGAAAAATCTGCTTTTATGCTTCTTGAAGATGATGATGTGGATTCTAAAGATGACGATCTTCCTGATTTAGAAGATAGTGATGTAGATCTTGGTGATGATGATGATACATTTTTGTCTCATGATGGTGACGATGAAGATGATGACGTTACTGATATTCTCGGAGGCGGTGTTTCTAATGATGACGATGCTTAAAAGAAGTAAAAGAGGACATCTTTTCTATTGAATGTAAATTCTTCTTGATCTTCAATTTTGATCGTTCTAGAAAAGCTGGAATTGTATACTGTCTTTTTGGGACAATTTGTTTTTATAGGGGCTATAGCTCAGCTGGGAGAGCGCTTGCATGGCATGCAAGAGGTCAGCGGTTCGATCCCGCTTAGCTCCACCAAAAAGACCAACTGTTCTATCAAGGGAATCAATTATAATAAAAGATGTGTGCATCAATTTAAAAGGTTTATGTGCTATTTAATTATCATTCCAATAGCGCCTGTTCCTTGCATCTTAATGATATTATAATACATTTTTAATCATTTGTTGGATTATAAAATTTACTGTCGCAACCGTGAAAGTAGATAATTTTTTATGCTTTGCACAGAAATAGAAAATGAGCTGTTTAACCTGCGCCTTGTCTTAAAGGACAAAATTTGAATTTCCTTTACCACAATATTTCCACAAATATCATAATATGTTGGTTACCGGTATCTTTTTTAAAGATATGAAGTACTTAAACAAAGAGTAGAGAATAAAATATTAAAATATACTTCTCAATTATTGCGAATCAGAACTTTTTTCGAGTATTTTTAGCCTGATCAGATGTTCTGCCAATTAAAAATTATCCACCTTGAGTAGCGTATACCTGCTCAATACTAAGGTATATTAACACTTAAATAATATATTGAATCAATTAATTTTTTTCCTTGCACGTCATAAACAAGGTCGAGGTGTAAGAGCAAAGTGGTGCTATCATTATATGTGCTAATTCCCAATGTTACGGATAATTCTTACATTTGAGAATGTATGTTCATAAAAAAACATTTTTAGTCTTTTCTTTCACAGTTTTTATCCACATACCCATTGTGCTTGTTATGTGCAAGCCAATGGTTTTATTGATTCAACCTCAAGAGATCTGAAACGATAAAACCCTACGCCATTCGAGATTCTTACTTTAATATGAATAACGATATATTATCTTTATAAATCAATATCTTAAACCATTTAAGAAAAAGAATAAAAATGCTTCTCATAAATATTCTCAAATGCAAAAGCTATCACAACATTGGAGACTGACTTGTTACTTCATAGGCGTTACAAATCTTTCTCTGAATATTCCCTACCCTGAATATTCATTGTGTATAAAGTTGCATATACCTTATCATCCTATAAACGGGAGTGTTTTTACAATACAATAAGATAACTTCTTTCAATTAAGATGAACTGGATGGACGAATATGTTTTATTTCATACAACACTAAATACACCTAGTTCTTTTGAAGACTGTAGCGCCCTCTTTATACAAAATAACGTTTTTTCGTTTAATGCATTTCTCGTTTTTTTATATTGAATATTTTACCCTTTTTATGATGCCCGAATTGCATTTGTTTTAATTGCTATTTTATACGCTTAACAAAGAAAATATTCATATAATAATCAGCCAGTAATACGCATAATGAAAATAAAAAATGATATTATATTTTAAAATTTTTCTTCAATAATCTCTGGCACTTAGCCCAATGCGAAATGCCAGCGCTAAATAGAAGATAGTTTCTATTATAAATTTTTTTAACAAAGGAGGTAAAAATGTCGAGAGTATCTTCAAATATATTGTGTATTGCAAAAACTTTCTGTTGCTTGAGTTTATTCTAAAAAATAACAATTTATTTCATTGAACGATCGGAGAAACGACACTATTTTATCATATCATGCGGAATTTTGCTTTCGAATAATTTTATCCCATCAATTCCCTGATTGAGATTTTCAAAAATCTTCCCTAATGCCATCCACATCTTTTTAATTGCTGTTCATAGAGCCTCGATATCCTTGCCATGCGCTGTGCTGTCTGTGAAAGCGCAGCACTGACATGCCCACCACTACGTGCATAAGCACCATGCCCCATATGATAATTTAAATAAAGGCTATATGCATCATCAAACCTCACCCCATTGCGTTGAACACTTTGGCGATGATACCAAGCAACAAAATCAGCAGCATCTGCGAAATTCGTACGCCATGCAAAAGACTTTCCTGTAGAGCGAAGATACATTGCCCATGTACTATCAAGCGCTTGAGCATAACCATAAGCTGTCGACCGACGCTTCCATGGAATAAAACCAAGTAGTTTTTTGCGTGGAGGACGTGCATTGTGACGAAAGCTCGATTCCATCTTAATGGTTGCAAGAATAATAGGCATAGGAATTCCATAGCGCATTTCCGCTCTTTGAGACACCTTACCCCAATTGTCAAAAAAACCATTTTTTTGTGCTAAAATAGCACAAGCATTATTTGTGTGGATGGGAGTGGTTGTTGCGCATCCCTCTAGCAAAAACACCAGTGCCCCTAAAAACAAAAGGTGTCGCATATTCCTATTCCTCTCGTTTAAGAAATAAAACAAGATAGAGATACTAAAAAATGATTACCAATCAATAAAGAACATGATCTAACTTGTAATATTTAAGAAGCTTGCTTTGCTTTATTCCTCATCAGCAAAACGCAATGTTTGCGACTGAGCTAATGTTGTCATTTTTGTTGGTTCAGAGTAATTTTCTTTTAATTCGACAGTTTCAATGCGATTTGCCCGTTTCATGATTTTGGAAGACGATATCAAAATTCCCTCTATATCTTCACTTGCTTTATGAAAGTGCTTCTGTAGTGCGCGAACACGCGTATCCATTCGTCCAAAATCTTCCATCAATTTTGCTACTTCTGATTGAATTAAATGCGCTTGTTCACGCATCCGCGCATCTTTCATAATGGTTTGTACCACTTGGACAGAGAGCATCAACAAAGATGGTGAAACAATAATCACATGGGCTCTATTGGATTTTTGTACCAATGCCTCAAAATCCTCATAAATTGTTGCGAAAATCGATTCAGATGGCACAAAAAGGAAAGCAGTGTCATGGGTTTCTCCAGGAATCAAATATTTTTGTGCAATATCACGAATATGAACTTCCATATCGGTACGAAATTGGCGTTCTGCCTCTTGACGCTCTTGCGCTGATTCTGCCTTACGCATAGCATTCCAAGCTTCCAGAGGAAATTTAGCATCAACAACAAGAGAAGGAGCTTTATTGGGCATATGAATGAGACAATCTGGGCGCTTTCCATTGGAAAGAACAGCCTGAAAAGCATAAGCGTTTGTTGGTAAGGCATCGGCAATAATTGCTTCCATCCGCCCTTGACCGAAAGTACCACGCGTCTGCTTATTACTTAAAATGGACTGCAACTGAACAACTTGTCCCGTAAGCGATTGAATATTATTTTGTGCTGCATCAATCACTGCTAAACGCTCTTGCAAACGATTCAAATTTTCATAAGTGGATTTGGTTTGTACCTGAAGTGTTTGGCCTAAGCTTGTTGTCATCCCATTGAGTTGCTCACTGAGTGATTTATTCAATTCAGCCTGCCGTTGACCAAAAATTTCCGCCATCGTTTGCATTCGTCCTTGCATTTCAGCTTGTGTTTTCAGCAAGGTAGCCATCTGCATTTGTGCCTCACGTGCGCGTTCAGCAATTTCATTTTCCAAAAATGCTTTTTTTCGATAAGAATGTATCAACATAAAAAATGCCAAACAGACAAGTATAAATAAAAGCAAAAGCATTAGTTTAGAAAAAAAATCACCAGCAAGTATGGAAAAAAACGAATCAAACATAAATTGTAATATAACGCTCTTATTGTAAAAAAACGCAAGAATCCGTTATTCAATATTGACCAATAACAAACCATTGATTAATCTCTACTTATGCCAATGAGATCTTTAGTTACTTTACCTGATCCGATTTTACGGGAAGTGTCCAAACCTGTTGAGCAGGTCGATTCAGCTCTCCAAAAACTTGCGGATGACATGTTGGAAACCATGTATAATTCTAAGGGCGTTGGTCTTGCTGCTATTCAAATTGGTATACCGCTACGTATGTTGGTTATAGATGTCTCTGGAAATTCTGACGATGAGCAGAAAAAACCACTTGTTATTATCAACCCTGAAATTTTATGGCTTTCAGATGAGCGTAATATTTACAAAGAAGGCTGTCTTTCTATTCCTGATTATTTTGCAGAGGTTGAACGTCCTAAACGCCTTCGTGTTCGCTATCAGAACCGTGAAGGAAAACAAACAGAAATTGAAGCAGACGATCTCTTAGCAACTTGCTTACAGCATGAAATTGATCATTTAGATGGGCGCCTTTTTATTGATTACATTTCAAAGATCAAACGCGATATGGTGATACGAAAATTTAAAAAACGTGCAAAAGAAAAAAACATGCAGGAAGCAGTTTTGTAATGGCTTTACGATTAAGTTTTATGGGAACACCAGATTTTGCTGTTCCTATTTTACATGCTTTATTGGATGCAGGTCATGATGTTGTTGCTGTTTATAGTCAACCCCCTCGTCCAGCAGGACGTCGAGGGCTGAAATTAATCCCCTCCGCTGTTCACACCGTAGCAAAAGAAAAATCCATTCCTGTCTTCACGCCTCAAACACTCAAAACAATCGAACAACAGGAGCAATTTGCAGCACTTTCTGTTGATGCTGCTATTGTGGTGGCTTATGGACTCCTTTTACCCAAAGCTATTCTCGAAACGCCACGTTTTGGTTGTTTTAATGCCCACGCTTCACTCTTACCACGTTGGCGTGGTGCTGCGCCTATTCAACGAGCAATTATGGCTGGTGATAAAGAAACAGGTATCATGATCATGAAAATGGATGAAGGACTTGATACGGGGCCTATCGCTCTTTCTCGCTCCATCCCCATTACTGATAACACCACCACTGCTGAGCTTTCAAACAGACTTTCACATATTGGCGCAGAACTTATGGTAGAGACTTTATCCACTCTTGAAAAAGGACAACTTAAACTGACCCCACAATCAGAAGAAGGCATCACCTATGCCGCCAAAATTAGAAAAGAAGAGACCCGCATTGATTGGACAAAACCTGCAGAGTTTATTCATAGGCATATTCGCGCGCTCTCTCCCTCTCCTAGTTGCTGGTGCAATATGAATATCGGTGGACGAGAAGAACGTGTAAAAATTCTTGATAGTCGTTTAACAACAGGTCCTTCTCTTGAAATTGGACGGATAGAACCAGATTCTTTGATTATCCATTGTGGGCAAGGACGGATAGAAATAACCTCTCTCCAAAGATCTGGCGGTAAAATTCTTGAGTGCGCAACCTTTTTGCGAGGTGCTCATATTTCTGCTGTTTTTTAAGATGCCACGTTTTAAACTCACTCTTGAATATGATGGTTCAAATTATGCTGGTTGGCAGCGTCAAGCAAAACTTCACACGATACAAGGAGCTCTTGAACAAGCAATTTTTTGCTTTAGTGGACAACAATTGACCATAACAACAGCAGGAAGAACCGATGCGGGCGTACATGCTACGGGACAAGTTGCGCATGTTGATTTTGAAAAAAACTGGCTCTCCCATACTGTGCGTGACGCGCTCAATGCTCTTTTACGTAAACAGGGAGAGGCGATTTCAATCTTAAATGTAGAAAATGTCCCTGATGACTTTGATGCACGATTTTCCGCTGTAAAACGCCATTATCTTTTTAAAATACTTAATCGTCGCTCTCCACCAGCTTTAAATGCCAAACGCGTGTGGTGGATACCAAAACCTCTTCATGCTGAAGCCATGCATGAAGCTGCGCAAAAGCTTGTAGGACAACATGATTTTACAACTTTCCGTTCAGCACATTGCCAAGCCAAAAGCCCTATTCGCACCCTTGAACGTCTCGATATTCAAAGAGAAGGTGAAGAAATTTTCCTTTATGCACAAGCTCGTTCTTTTCTTCATCATCAAATCCGTTCATTCGCAGGAAGCCTCATGGAAGTGGGTATTGGACGTTGGACAGCTCAAGATCTCGAAACAGCTCTTCATGCTAAAGATCGTAAACGTTGTGGTGTTGTTGCCCCCCCCTCAGGACTTTATTTAACCAAAGTAGAGTATTAATTATCCTTCAAGAGTGAGCATCTCAAAAGTCGTTAAGGCAGTTTATAAAAAGAATGAATTTCTTCAAAAGCTTCTGCTGCTGTATTAACAAATTTCACAAAATTAATATCAGTAGGAGAAATTGTACCTTGTGCAGACAGATACTCAAAATTGACAGTATTGCTCCAAAATTCTTTGCCAAACAATAAAATTGGTACCTGTTTCATACGCCCCGTCTGTACTAAAGTTAACGTCTCAAACAGTTCATCCAGAGTTCCAAATCCGCCAGGGAAAATGGCTAGGGCTTTCGCTCGTACTAAAAAATGCATTTTGCGCATCCCCAAATAGTGGAAATTAAAACACAAATGCGGTGACACATACGAATTAGGCTCCTGCTCATGTGGTAAAATAATATTCAAGCCAATCGTTGGGGCACCAACATCACAAGCACCACGATTTCCCGCCTCCATGATTCCTGGTCCGCCCCCTGTAACAACCACAAATTCACGATATTGTGTCGTAGCAGAATAAAGTGAGCACAAACGTGCAAACTCTCTTGCTTCATCGTAATAATGTGACATAGCATGCAAATTTTTCTTTTGTATTTCATTCTTTGCAGCCCACGCTGCTTGCCCAGGTTCAGGAATACGCGCACCACCAAATAAAACAACTGTTGATTGAATATCATATTCTTTAAGGGTTATTTCCGGCTTTAAAAATTCAAGACTAATACGTTGTGAACGCAGCTCTGGACGCATCATAAAATCTTGATCGATATAGGCTAAACGATAAGTAGACGAACGCACCTGTGCTGAATTAGAGACTTTATGGATCTGTTGTAGAGCATCCTTCGTATGGAGAAGTGGCGTCCAGTTTTCTTGCTCCCTTTTTCTTTTTTCTTTACAGCTTTTTTTCATGCACCTGTCCTACTTCCTCATCGTTTTATTGACTGAACACATTTCTTCGCGTAGTTCATAGAGAATAAATCTTGAAGCTTTCAACTTGTTTAACGGAACTCTCGTCATGACCCATATCACACAACTTGAAATTATTATCGAACAAGCTTTTGACGATCGCGATTCTATCGATACTACCACAAAAGGCGAAATACGTGAGAGTGTTGAACATGCATTGAACCTTCTTGATAAAGGTGAAATCCGTGTTGCAGAACGACAAAAAAATGGACAATGGCATGTTCATCAATGGTTGAAAAAAGCGGTTTTACTCTCTTTTCGGCTTAATCCTATGCAAATTATTACTGGTGGAATCAATGGGACACATTGGTGGGATAAAGTTCCTTCAAAATTCTCTGGTTGGCAAGAGGCAGATTTTAAAAGTGCTGATTTCCGTTCCGTTCCTGGAGCCATTGTACGTCATTCTGCTTACATTGCACCCAATGTTATATTGATGCCATCCTTTGTCAATCTTGGTGCTTTTATCGATGAGGGCACAATGGTTGATACATGGACCACCGTTGGTTCTTGTGCACAAATTGGTAAACATGTCCATCTTTCTGGCGGTGTTGGTATTGGAGGTGTTTTAGAACCACTGCAAGCAAATCCAACAATCATTGAAGATCATTGCTTTATCGGTGCTCGCTCTGAAATTGTTGAAGGCTGTATTATCCGTGAAGGTGCTGTTTTGGGAATGGGAGTCTTTATTGGAAAATCAACAAAGATTATTGATCGTACAACAGGTGAAATTTTTATTGGTGAAGTACCAGCCTATTCAGTGGTTGTACCAGGTTCTCTCCCTGGAAAACCTTTACCAAATGGTGAAGCAGGCCCAAACCTTTATTGTGCTGTTATTGTAAAACGCGTTGATCAAAAAACACGAGAAAAAACATCCATTAATGATCTTTTACGTTCTTAGACACAAGATTAATTCATAATAATATTTCATCGTTTTTTAACTTGAATAATAACCTCGAATACAAGGATTCTCTCATTGCAAATCCTTTCATAGTGAATCAATCACTATCATTTCCTTGCACGTTACAAACGCAGTTGGTGTGTGGGTAAAAAACACTTTAAGAAAAGAGTGAAATACCTTTAATGAATTCTCTCAAGTGATAAGGACTGTCATAATATTTTGAGCGGAAAAAGAGTATGATGGGTGCGCTTTGCACCTTTCTGACGCGTAAAAGCGGTAATGCCAAATGGATTTTATATCATTCACAGTGTATTTTACATTATATTTTGTTACATCCCCCGTTGTGAAATGGAGTTTGATGTATTGAGAAATGTTTCTTTGAAACAAGTGCACAAATATGCAACATAAATGTATTTTGTTTAAAGCATTCTGTTTTACGTGAGAAAGTGACACCATTATGCAATACACAAGAACATGAAGCACGACGCAATTCTATTTAAAAGTGTTCTTTAAACACCTGAACCAATCAACAAAAGCAAAAGCGCAATCAATGAGAGAAAATACCCCTTTTTTCATTATTTGTTCATTTTGAGCGCTTGAATAAATGCCGATTGTGGAATTTCTACTTTTCCAAATTGGCGCATCCGCTTTTTGCCTTCTTTTTGCTTTTCCAAAAGTTTGCGCTTACGCGTAACATCACCCCCGTAACATTTCGCTGTTACATCTTTACGCAAAGCACGAATCGTTTCGCGCGCTATAACTTTACCACCAATAGCCGCTTGAACTGGAATCTGAAACATATGCTGGGGAATAAGATCTTTCAGTTTTTCACACATGGAACGCCCGCGCTTTTCTGCAATCGTGCGGTGAACAAGCATCGATAATGCATCAATAGGCTCTCCATTCACTAAAATAGACATTTTAACTAAATCACCTTCTGCATAATCTGTCATTTGATAATCAAAAGAAGCATAACCCTTTGAAATCGATTTTAGCCGGTCATAAAAATCAAAAACAACTTCATTCAGTGGTAAATCATACGTTACCATAGCACGGGTTCCAACATAGGATAACCCAACCTGTACCCCGCGCCGCTCTTGGCATAGCTCTAAAATTGACCCAAGATAATTATCAGGAGTCATGATTGTCGCCCGAATCCATGGTTCTTCTATGGAAGAAATTTTAACCACATCAGGCATATCCGCTGGATTATGTAACTCTTTAACAGAACCATCATTCATATTCATGCGATAAACAACTGAAGGTGCTGTCGCAATTAAATCCAAATTAAACTCACGCTCTAATCGCTCTTGAATAATTTCAAGATGCAGAAGTCCTAAAAAGCCACAGCGAAAACCAAACCCCAAAGCCGCAGATGTTTCCATTTCAAAAGAAAAACTCGCATCATTTAAGCGTAATTTGCCCATGGCTGCACGCAAATCATCAAAATCAGCAGCATCAATTGGAAAAAGCCCACAAAAAACAACCGGTTGCGCAGGCTTAAAACCAGGTAAAGCATTTTCACAAGGACGGCGCTCTTCAGTAATCGTATCCCCAACCCGTGTATCTGCTACCTCTTTGATAGAAGCAGTGATAAAACCAATCTCGCCTGGTCCTAACTCATCAACCTGTACCATTTTAGGTGTAAAAACCCCAACGCGCTCAACTGGATATTTTGCACCTGTACCCATCATACGAATGGTTTGGCCTTTTTTTAAAATACCATCTATCACCCGTACCAAAACAATGACACCAAGATATGCATCATACCAGCTATCAACCAGCATTGCTTTCAAGGGATTTGCAACATCACCTGTATGTGGAGGTGGTAATTGTGCAACAATTGCCTCCAAAACATCAGGAACACCCAAACCTGTTTTTGCTGATATTTCTACTGCTTGAGATGTATCAATGCCTATCACATCTTCAATTTGTTCTTTAACTCGCTCAGGTTCTGCTGCTGGAAGATCAACTTTATTGAGAACAACAACCAACTCATGGGAATTATCAATGGCTTGATAAACATTTGCTAACGTCTGCGCCTCTACGCCTTGGCTTGCATCCACCACCAACAGAGAACCTTCACAAGCTGCCAATGAACGCGAAACCTCATAAGCAAAATCCACATGACCTGGTGTATCCATAAGATTTAAAATATAGGTTTCACCATTCTTTGCCTTATAGTGTAAACGTACCGTCTGTGCTTTAATAGTAATTCCACGTTCACGCTCAATATCCATGGAATCGAGTACTTGTTCTTTCATCTCACGTGTATCAAGCCCACCTGTTATTTGAATCAAACGATCAGCTAAAGTGGATTTGCCGTGATCAATATGCGCCACGATGGAAAAATTACGAATATAATTACGATCTATTGTCATATAAGGCGATTTAGCAAAGAATAATACAAAACGCAAAGACCAATTATGCTCCGGCTTCTATCAAAAGAATATAAACCTAAAAAGCTTCTCAAAACACAACTTTTTATAGCCTAAAAAATGAGGCTTTATTTGCTAAATTAAATCCAAGGCTGCTAAAATGATCTTTTCGCATCTTATTTGATAACTCATATGCTGTAGTAAGCT
>NZ_JBHIOZ010000013.1:0-6655 GCF_042195805.1 Bartonella sp. AP57NXGY
TTCAATGAAGATAGGGATCAGTGGTTAATAATGGCAGAAGCTTTAAAGGTTGGTGTTGCGGGACTTGGTACAGTTGGTACTTCAGTTGTTCGAACTCTATTTGAAAAAGCGAATAGTTTAGCTTGTCAATGTGGGCGATTCATCAAAGTTGTTGCTGTTAGTGCGCGTGATAAAGGTCGCAATCGTGGAATTGATCTTAGTGGTATAAAATGGTTTGATTCACCTGTGGAGTTGGCTGCTTCTGATGAGATTGATGTTTTTGTAGAGTTAATTGGTGGTGAATTGGATGTGGTGTATACCGCTGTTAAGAGAGCGCTTGAGGCGGGACATCATGTTGTAACAGCCAATAAAGCTCTTCTTGCTCGACATGGAGTAGAGCTGGCTATAATTGCAGAAAAAAAAGGTGTTTTTCTTCATTTTGAAGCAGCTGTTGCAGGGGGGATTCCTGTTATCAAAGCGATGAGAGAATCACTTGTTAGTAATCGCATATCGCGAATTTATGGTATTCTCAATGGAACCTGTAATTATATATTAACACGTATGTTTACGGAAGGTCTTTCATTTAAAGATTGTTTAGCAGATGCACAGAGACTTGGGTATGCTGAAGCAGATCCAAGTTTTGATATTGAGGGAAATGATACTGCTCATAAATTAGCTTTGTTGACAAGCTTGGCATTTGGAACTGCTGTTTCGTTAGATGATGTTTATGTTGAAGGAATTCATAATATTTCGCAAATTGATATTCGAGCAGCTGATGAATTGGGGTATCGGATTAAGCTTTTAGGGGTTGCATTAAAAACGGATTCTGGAATAGAGCAACGCGTTCATCCAACAATGGTACCAACATCCTCAATGATTGCACAGATAAATGGTGTAACCAATGCTCTTTCTATTCAAAGTGATTTATTAGGTGAATTACTGTTTTCTGGTCCTGGCGCCGGAGGAAAGGCAACAGCATCAGCCGTTATTGGTGATTTGGCTGATATAGCAAAAGCACGTTCTGGTTTTCAGTATGCACCTGTTTTAAGACGTCCAGCATTAGAACTTGCTCCTCATAAAAAAGCACGTATTTCGCATCATGCAGGTGGTTATTTTATTCGTTTAAATGTTCATGATCGTACTGGTGTTTTTGCCGAGGTCGCAAGGCATATGGCTGATAATCACATCTCATTGGAGTCGATTGTTCAAAGATCTTTTGTAGAAGATCAAATTGAAAAAACAATTATTTTAATTACGCACGAAACAACAGAGGTGAATGTACGACAGGCACTTGCAGAAATTGAAAAAGATGGACATCTTGTTGCAAAATCTCAATTTATTCGTATTGAACCTATGGCAAAGAATTGATAACTTTCTTGATAATAAAAAAAGCACGCTTGAGTTCTTTTATCTCTTGTGGAAAATTTTCATCTTTGCCAAAAAACTTTATTCTTAGTATTTAATAAGGACTCATATTTTTTCTGGTATTCATTCGGTAGGATTTTTTCATATGCCCACAACTCAGAAGATTTTAAATGGACTTGATCGTATTTTGACGCTTGAATTGGTACGTGTTACTGAACGTGCTGCTGTTGCTGCTGCACGCTGGCGCGGACGTGGCGATGAAAAGGCAGCGGATCAAGCTGCTGTAGATGCAATGCGGCAGGAACTTAATCGATTGCCTATTGATGGTACAGTGGTGATTGGTGAAGGTGAGCGGGATGAAGCGCCTATGCTTTATATTGGAGAAAAAGTAGGTCTTCAAAGTGGATTGGCGATCGATATTGCACTTGATCCACTAGAGGGTACAACACTTTGTGCTAAAAATATTGCCAATTCTTTGGCAGTAGTTGCAATTGCTGAAAAGGGTAATCTCCTTTATGCCCCTGATGTTTATATGAACAAAATTGCTATTGGTCCTGGTTATCCAAAGGGAGTAGTCGATATAGATGCTTGTCCTACCGATAATATACATGCTCTTGCGAAGGCTAAAGGAGTGACTGTTAATCAGATTGTTGTTTGTATTATGGATAGACCTCGTCATGAAAAATTGGTTAATGAAGTACGAGCGACAGGGGCGTCGATTCGCTTGATTGGGGATGGAGATGTGGCTGCTGTTATTGATACAACTGATCCAGAAGAAACAGGTATTGATATCTATATGGGGATTGGTGGAGCACCTGAAGGTGTCTTAGCTTCTGCTGCTTTGCGCTGCATTGGAGGACAGATGCAAGGTCGTTTGCTGCTTGATACAGAAGAGAAAATTGCTCGTGCAGCTAAAATGGGGATTAGTGATCCCAATAAGGTTTATACAATGGAAGAAATGGCAAAGGGTGATGTTTTGTTTTCAGCAACAGGGGTGACAGATGGCAATATGCTTTCTGGTGTTAAATTTACATCTCGTTACATTCAAACGGAAACTCTCGTAATGCGCTCCCATACGGGTACAGTCCGTAATATTAAAGCAAAGCATAGAAATCATTCGAAATTTGATTAATGCTTTCTTTTTTGTCACTAAAAATAGAGGGAGTTTTTCTAGGAAAAACGCTTCCATGAATCTACTTTCATGGAAGCGTTTATAGATATGAGAATACCTTAAATATTATGAGATCTGGACAGAATGTACCCAGCCATTTTTATCTTCTATGTTCCCTTTTTGAATGCCAACCAATTGTGTACGAAGCTGCTTTGTAACTTCTCCAACTGTTTCATTTCCAATAATAAATTCTCCCCCTTTATATCTAAAACGACCAATTGATGTGACAACGGCAGCTGTACCACAAGCAAAGGCTTCTTTAAGGTGTCCACTCTTTGCATCTTCTTGAAGCGCTGTAAAAGAATAAGGACGCTCTTCTATTTTTAATCCCATTTGTTGAGCTAACCTTAAGATTGAATCACGGGTTATCCCTGGAAGGATAGTTCCATTAAGTGGGGGGGTTACAAGTGTATTATTGTCCATAATAAAGCAGACATTCATACCACCAAGTTCTTCAATCCATTTATGTTCAATCATATCAAGGAAGAGTACTTGGCTACAATTATTTTCAGTTGCAGTTTTTTGTGCCAGTAAGCTTGCTGCATAGTTTCCACCACATTTGGCAGCCCCTGTTCCTCTTGGACCGGCACGACTATAATCTGTTTCAATCCAGACGCTGACAGATTTTTCTTCTCCTTTGAAATAGGATTCAACTGGAGAGGCTATGACACAAAAAAGATATTCTTGAGAAGGGCGGACTCCCAAAAAGTTTTCATTGCCAAACATAAATGGACGGATATAGAGGCTAGCGTTGGGCTGATCAGAAACCCATTTTTGATCAATCTTTACTAATTGATGAACGGCATCCAGAAAAATATCTTTTGGCAATTCTGGCATAGCTAAACGCCTCGCTGATTCTATAAAGCGTTGTGCATTGGCATCAGGACGGAAGAGCAAGATGCGTCCATCTTTTGCACGATATGCTTTTAAACCCTCAAAAATTTCCTGTCCGTAATGTAAAACGGTACTTGCAGGGTTAATTTCTAAAGCTTTGTATTGAGAAATGACGGCATTGTGCCAGCCTTTGTCTTCAGTCCATTGAATAGTACACATGTGGTCTGTAAAAAATTGACCAAAACCGGGACTTTTTAAAATTTCTTCATATTTTTCTTCTGACAGAGGAGATGGGTGTTTTTCTATTTTAAAGGGAAGCGATGATATGGGAGATTTCATAAAAAACCTTTTGAGTATGTTTCATTTTTATTAATAAAAATAATGAAATATTTTGATTATAACTCTATTATTAACAAAACCTTTGTGTCAATGTTTTATTATAGAATACAAAGGGGTTTATTATAGAATTCAAAGGCTAGAGTAGGGTAGATATTTTAATTCTATCCTCGCTTCTTTTTCTCAACTTTATGAAGTAAACTGGAACTTTTGTTTATAATTATCGTTTTCTCACAATAAGTATCTGAATAATTGCATATATGCATATTTTCTAGAAATTTAAAGGTAAGGGAATTGAGAAAAGGAATCCACTATGATTGATAAAAATTATCACACATATGAAGAACGTATGGCCGCAGAAAGAAGAGGTCATGAACAACCTGTTTCAATCGCTAAGGGTATTTTTGCTATTCTTCTTGCGATGGTTATTATCTGGTTTATTTTTGGTTTTTTAGGATCTTTTTTTGCAAAATCTCCTGAACATAGTTCGCGTTATAATACCCCAGAAACAAGCCAAAGTGTAACAACGCCCAAAAAAGATTTAAATTCGCTTCCTCCTGTACCTTATACCTATAAGGGTACGGAGTAATTTTTTCGTAAATATAATCTTTTAGATAGGGCGAAAATCGACGTAGATTAAGGAATAAAGTCAGCACAAAGACATAAAAAAGAGAGGAATGATTTTAATTTCTGAAGTTTTTGATAAGTAATTAAATGGTATGGAAATAAATAATGCAACGGTTGTTAAAACCGTTGCATTATTGGTTTAGCGTGTGATGAAGCAGCTTCCACCAGAACTTTTAATGGATTCACAAAGGATTATGGCTTCATTACGGTCTTGCGCTTGAATCCGAACACGGTAATAAGTACCTTTTCCTGGTATAAAAGCGGATTGAATATTTAAAGAACGGGCACCGATAAGGAATCCAAATTTAGATTTCATATTTTTTAAAGAATTTCTAGCGAGCTCATACGTTGGTTGAGATGCAAGTTGTACGTAATAACTTTCTGAATTTTGTGCTGCGACTCTGTTTGGTGATATGGGGCGAGACGCGGCTGGTGTTTCAACTTGTGTATTTCTTTCTGCATGGGAAGGGATAGGGATAAATTTTTCTTCAATATTTGAGCTAGAATTATTTTCTGCGATTATTTTATCAATATTATTTTTGAGATCATGATCTCTTTCTTGGTCGTTTATATCAGAATCATGCGACGAAACAAGGGACGAATCTTGAAGTTCATTAGAAGTTTGATCAATGCTTTCTTCAGATTGAGCAGCAGTTTTGCTGTTTGTTTGATGCGCGGAGGCTAGTGTAACTGTACCATCTTGATTGACAATAACAGTTTGTACTTCTCGCATTGGAATAGTATGATTTATGGCTTCTGTGACTGCATCTTCAACATCAGATTCATTTAAAGACGATGAGGAAACGCTTGAAGATTCTTCAGGGTTTAATTCTTTTAAATTTTCAGGTTGTTCAGAGTTATCAATAAGAAATTGTTGTGTATTTTCTTGTTTCTCATTTTGTTCAGTTGTTTGTTTATAAATATCTAAATTATGTGCAACATCATTTTTCGTTTCAGTTGTTTCTGGTTTGAATTTAAAAGGCGTATTATCAGCGTGGATAATGACCGTTTCTTCATTTTTTTGTGATGGCATAAAAAAATGAGAATAACCAGCAAACCCAAGTCCTATTAAAATAAGTATAAAAAAACCTTTAATGAAAGTTTTACCAAAAATAAAACTTTTTAAGGGAGGAGGAGCTGATGGAGGTGTGGGAACCTCATCTGAGTTTGTGTATGATGAATTCTCGCTAAAAGAGGGAAAATTATATTCCATATTGGCAGAAGAAAAATAGTCGGAATTTTGTTCTTTAGAGTTTATATAAACACCTTCTTTTGAATTTTGCATAGACTGATGAAAAACTTCACTAAAAACCTCGTTTTTCTGTTTTTTTTGAGAAAAATTATCCGTTGGGACATTCCCTACATTGAGTACATCAGCAAATTCTTCTTCTAAACCACCATTAGTTGGCACATCATATTCTGGCGCTTCATACGGGACTTCTGGAACCATAATAGGACCAGTTTTTTCTACGATTTCCTCTGAAAATTTATAAGTATCAACATTGGGAGGGGGAGTATCTCTGTGCGTATAGTTATGGGCAAAAAAGCCATCCGTTTGTTTTGTATTTAAAGAGGGGGATGAGGAAAGAAACTCATCTAAATTATTTTCATTATATGAAATTTCTCTATTTGGGTTAGAGGCACCTTCGGCGTTATTGATGTATTGGGCTCGAGCCTCATCATATATCGGAACTTTTTCGCCATAAGTTTCTTGTTGTGAGGGGGGGGCTGCAAAAAAATGGGGATAATTGGTTGTATGATCTTCTTGTGAAGCTCCCTTTAAATAAGATTGTCTATCAACTGGTGGAGAATCTAAAGGTGAGGAGAAGGTACTTGTTGTTTGATTTCTTGCAGTGTTTTGTCTTTCTGACACAAGATTAGAAGATGAAAAAAACTCATTTTCCTCTGTAGAAGAGGAGACATCAGGATAATCTTTTTTAATCCAATTTTCTTGATCAGCTGAAATTTTATAGGGATGGTTTATAGGAGTGTCATAGAGGTTTTGATTGTCCTCATAAGTTTTTTGTATATTCGTAGTCTCAGGTTGTTGTGAATTTATTTGTGAAAAACGATTGGTTTGTTCAACATCTTCTGGCGTCTCTCTCTTATTTTCGTGCCTTTCAGATTTATCAAAAAAGAAATTTTCTGATTCTGATTGTGACATAAGATTACTTTTTTCAAGAAAAGGATCAGCATTGGTTGCTGTTTTTTTCTGTTGATGTGATTGATTCTTTGGGATTGGTAATGGAGAAAGCTCATCTAAAATTTGTTCTTCATCATGACTGCTAGGTGAAGAATATTTCTCTTCAGATAAATTATTTTGTTTTGAATGGTTGAAAGAAG